>NZ_JBGONQ010000008.1:0-145848 GCF_041439145.1 Vibrio sp. 1F255
TCGCAATCCGCGAAGGTGGCCGTACAGTTGGTGCTGGTGTTGTAGCTAAAATCTTTGCATAAGATTTGACGAACCACTAGTAAAAAGGGCATCATTTGATGCCCTTTTTCTGCGCTAAAAAAAGAGTTGGATGTTTTGACATCGATTTTTGCTCTTAGCAAAGAATTAAACGGTCTTTTTGACTAAAATGACTGTTAGATGTGTTGTTTTGCAACGCAAAGGAATGTGCCCTGCAACAGCGGGGTTATTGTCGTCTATATTTAAGACTTATCACAGGTTGGTTTTATGAAAGCAAACGCTGAAACTCCTGATAGCTCAGGTGCAGCAGATACAATGAAGTGGATTGTCGCTTTTGTTCTGTTGGCTGCTGCTGTTGTGGGTAATTACCTGTATGGTGAATTGTCTGTTGTAATTCGCGCTGCAGGTGTAGTTGTGCTGATTGCTGCCGCACTAGGCGTTGCAGCAACAACAACTAAAGGTAAAGCTGCGATCGATTTTGCAAAAGAATCTCGTATGGAGATTCGTAAAGTTGTTTGGCCTACTCGCCAAGAAACTATGCAAACTACATTGATCGTTTTAGCTGTATGTATTGTTATGTCTCTAGTGCTTTGGGGAATTGACGGCATTATGGTCCGTCTAGTTTCTCTAGCAACTGGGGTGTAGAGGGTTCTGATTCATGAGTGAAGCTCCAAAAAAACGTTGGTATGTAGTTCAAGCCTTTTCTGGCTTTGAAGGTCGTGTTGCACAGTCGCTACGCGAGCATATTAAAATGCACAACATGGAAGAACTATTTGGCGATGTGCTAGTACCTACTGAAGAAGTAGTGGAAATGCGTGCAGGCCAACGCCGTAAAAGTGAACGTAAATTCTTCCCTGGCTACGTATTAGTTCAAATGATCATGAATGATGAATCATGGCACTTAGTACGCAGCATTCCGCGTGTTATGGGCTTCATTGGTGGTACCTCTGATCGTCCTGCACCAATCACTGATAAAGAAGCTGATGCTATCTTGAACCGTCTAGAGAAAGCGAGCGAGTCTCCACGTCCTAAGACAATGTTCGAAGCTGGTGAAGTGGTTCGTGTGAACGATGGTCCATTTGCTGACTTCAACGGTACTGTTGAAGAAGTAGATTACGAGAAAAGCCGCATTAAGGTATCTGTATCGATCTTTGGTCGTGCAACACCGGTTGAGCTTGAATTTGGTCAGGTTGAAAAACTGGACTAATACTCTTACCTTTTGAGCAAGTTGTGGATAAATAGTTCATAAGCTGTTCAAAATTAAAGAGTATAAAAAATCACCTTTTTAGGGTTGTTAAAGGCGCGAATTATGATTATAATTTCGCGCCTTTTTGCTTCTGTGGAAGTAAAAAAGAGTTAATTGAAATTATGGGGAGCTCGCCTTACGGCTGGCGCATGTACCCAAATATTAGGAAATATCATGGCTAAGAAAGTTGAAGCTTATATCAAACTGCAAGTTGCAGCTGGTATGGCAAACCCAAGTCCACCGGTTGGTCCTGCTCTAGGTCAACACGGCGTGAACATCATGGAATTCTGTAAAGCGTTCAACGCAAAAACAGAATCTGTTGAGAAAGGTCTACCTACTCCAGTAGTTATTACTGTTTACAACGACCGTTCTTTCACGTTCGTAACTAAGACTCCACCTGCTGCTGTTCTTCTTAAGAAAGCTGCTGGCGTTAAGTCTGGTTCAGGTCGTCCAAACACTGAGAAAGTTGGTACTGTTACTGACGCTCAAGTTCAGGAAATCGCAGAAACTAAAGCTGCTGATATGACTGGTGCTGACATCGAAGCAATGAAACGTTCTATTGCTGGTACTGCTCGTTCAATGGGCCTAGTGGTAGAGGGATAAGATCATGGCTAAACTTACTAAGCGTATGCGCGTAATCCGCGACAAAGTTGACTCAACTAAAGAATACGAAATCAGCGAAGCTGTTGCTCTTCTTAAAGAACTAGCGACTGCTAAATTCGTTGAGTCTGTAGATGTTGCTGTTAACCTAGGCATCGATGCTCGTAAATCTGACCAAAACGTTCGTGGCGCAACAGTGCTACCTCACGGTACTGGCCGTGACATCCGCGTTGCTGTTTTCACTCAAGGTGCAAACGCAGAAGCTGCTAAAGCTGCTGGCGCAGATATCGTTGGTATGGAAGATCTTGCTGAGCAAGTGAAAAAAGGCGAAATGAACTTCGACGTAGTTGTTGCTTCTCCAGATGCAATGCGTGTTGTTGGTCAACTAGGTACAATCCTAGGTCCACGCGGCCTTATGCCAAACCCTAAAGTTGGTACTGTAACTCCTAACGTTGCTGAAGCGGTTAAGAACGCTAAAGCTGGTCAGGTTCGTTACCGTAACGACAAGAACGGCATCATCCACACTACTATCGGTAAAGCATCTTTCGAAGCTAGCCAGCTTCAAGAGAACCTAGAAGCTCTTCTAGTTGCTCTTAAGAAAGCTAAGCCTTCTTCAGCTAAGGGTTCTTACCTGAAGAAAGTAAGCATCTCTACTACGATGGGTGCTGGTGTTGCTGTTGATCAAGCTAGTCTTGATACTCAAGCAAACTAATTTGCTTAGGCGCAGATTTAGTGTATACTTCTGCGCCTAATATTTGTGGTTGGGTGGTTTTAAAGCAATTTGAAATCATCTATCCCAAGACCGTAGGCGCTGTCGATTTTCATTAGATTATTGATAGCTTAATAAAACCTACGTAGGCGATGTTGTGGTTTGAAGTGGATTTATTCACTTTTAAATAACATCGTAAACGCTCAATACATTTTGTATTGGGTGCTGTAATCACAACCAGAGGTTAATCCAAATGGCTTTAAATCTTCAAGACAAAAAAGCAATTGTTGCTGAAGTCAACGAAGCTGCCAGTGGTGCACTTTCTGCAGTTGTAGCTGATTCTCGTGGCGTTGAAGTTGGCGCAATGACTTCTCTACGTAAACAAGCTCGCGAAGCGGGTGTTTACATGAAAGTTGTTCGTAACACACTAGCACGCCGTGCGGTTCAGGGTACAGACTACGAGTGTCTAGTAGACACTTTCACTGGTCCAACTCTGATCGCGTTCTCTAACGAGCACCCAGGTGCTGCAGCGCGTCTTTTCAAAGACTTCGCTAAAGAGAACAAAGATTTCGAGATCAAAGCTGCTGCATTTGAAGGCGCAGTTACTGATGCTGAAGTACTAGCGACACTACCAACTTACGACGAAGCTATCGCACGCCTAATGATGTGCATGAAAGAAGCTTCTGCTGGCAAGCTGGTTCGTACTATCGCTGCACTACGTGACCAAAAAGAAGAAGCAGCGGCTTAAGCCTTGCTTTTCACTGGTTGCAAATTAAACTTATTGTTGACTTAAAAGAGAATTGTTATGTCTATTACTAACGAGCAAATCCTAGACGCAGTTGCAGAAATGTCTGTAATGCAAGTTGTTGAGCTTATCGAAGCTATGGAAGAGAAATTCGGCGTTTCAGCTGCAGCTGCAGTTGTAGCTGGTGGCGCAGCTGGCGGCGACGCTGCTGCTGAGCAAACTGAATTCGACGTAATCCTAACTGCTGCTGGCGCTAACAAAGTACAAGTTATCAAAGCTGTACGTGGCGCAACTGGCCTAGGTCTTAAAGAAGCTAAAGGTCTTGTAGACTCAGCTCCTGCAGCGCTTAAAGAAGGCGTTGACAAAGCTGAAGCTGAAGCTCTTAAAGCACAGCTAGAAGAAGCTGGCGCTTCTGTTGAAATCAAGTAATTATTACTTAATTTCATAGCCGCAAGGCTAATGGCTGGTGGTTTATTAACCACCGGCCTTTTTGCGCTGTAGGGCTATGACGAAATTTCCGCTGTTTAACCGTCATAATCCGAGCAAAAAAACAGTCATTTTTTCGAAATGATTGTTCACTACCACTAAACAGCTGTTTGTCACCACCCCCTCTGAAGAGTGTTTTGGGTGGTTTGGGTCACTTATCAGCGAGCTGAGGAACCCCATGGTTTACTCTTATACCGAGAAAAAGCGCATCCGTAAGGATTTTGGTACTCGTCCACAAGTTTTGGACATTCCATACCTGTTATCGATCCAGCTTGATTCTTTCGACAAATTCATCGAACAGGATCCAGAAGGTCAATACGGTCTTGAAGCTGCTTTCCGTTCTGTATTTCCAATTCAGAGCTACAACGGCAATTCTGAGCTGCAATACGTTAGCTACCGTCTTGGTGAGCCAGTTTTTGACGTTAAAGAATGTCAAATCCGCGGTGTTACTTACTCAAAGCCACTACGCGTAAAACTACGTCTAGTTATCTTTGATCGAGATGCACCAGCAGGTACTGTAAAAGACATTAAAGAACAAGAAGTCTACATGGGCGAAATTCCGCTTATGACAGACAATGGTACTTTCGTAATTAATGGTACCGAGAGGGTTATCGTATCCCAGCTGCACCGAAGCCCAGGCGTGTTCTTCGACAGTGATAAGGGTAAGACCCACTCATCAGGTAAAGTTCTTTATAACGCACGTGTAATTCCTTACCGTGGCTCATGGTTAGACTTTGAGTTCGATCCTAAGGATAACTTATTCGTACGTATCGACCGTCGTCGTAAGCTACCAGCATCGATTATTCTTCGTGCACTTGGTAAATCGACTGAAGAGATCCTAGATCTGTTCTTCGACAAGGTGAACTTCGAAGTTAAAGACCAAACTCTTCTTATGGAGTTGGTTCCTGATCGTCTACGTGGTGAAACTGCGTCATTCGACATCGAAGCAAACGGAAAAACTTACGTTGAGACTGGTCGTCGTGTTACTGCTCGTCATATCCGTCAACTTGAAAAAGATGGCGTTGAGCACATCGAAGTACCAGTAGAGTACATCGTTGGTAAAGTTGCATCTAAAGATTACATCAATGAAGCAACTGGCGAGATCATCGTTGGCGCGAACCAAGAGATTAGCCTAGAAGCACTTGCTAACCTGTCTCAAGCAGGTCACAAGTCTCTACAAACTCTGTTCACGAATGACCTAGATCACGGTCCATTCATGTCAGACACTCTACGTGCAGATAGCACAGTAGATCGCATCTCTGCATTGGTAGAAATCTACCGCATGATGCGTCCTGGCGAGCCACCAACGAAAGAAGCTGCAGAGTCTCTATTCGAAAGCCTATTCTTCTCTGAAGAACGTTACGACCTATCAACTGTAGGCCGTATGAAGTTCAACAGCTCTATCGAGCGTGAAGAAGAAGAAGAGCGCGGTACTCTGGATGAATCAGACATCATCGAAGTGATGAAGAAACTGATTGGTATCCGTAACGGTATTGGTGAAGTGGACGATATCGACCACCTTGGCAACCGTCGTATCCGTTCTGTAGGTGAAATGGCAGAAAACCAATTCCGTGTTGGTCTAGTTCGTGTAGAACGTGCCGTTAAAGAGCGCCTAAGCCTTGGTGACCTTGATGCAATCATGCCTCAAGATCTTATCAACGCTAAGCCGATCTCTGCTGCAGTTAAAGAATTCTTTGGCTCTTCACAGCTTTCACAGTTCATGGACCAAAACAACCCATTGTCAGAAGTTACGCACAAACGTCGTATCTCTGCTTTAGGTCCTGGTGGTCTTACTCGTGAGCGCGCAGGCTTCGAAGTACGTGACGTTCACGTAACTCACTACGGTCGTCTATGTCCGATCGAAACGCCTGAAGGTCCAAACATCGGTCTAATTAACTCACTATCTGCGTTTGCACGTTGTAACGATTACGGTTTCCTAGAAACTCCGTACCGTCGTGTAGTAGATGGTGTAGTAACAGAAGAAGTTGATTACCTGTCTGCAATCCAGGAAGGTCAATTCGTAATCGCGCAAGCAAACACCATTCTTACTGAAGAAGGTACGTTTGCAGATGAGCTAATTACAGCTCGTCAAAAAGGTGAATCTGGTCTTCACCCACGCGATCACGTTGACTACATGGACGTTGCGACAAACCAAGTAGTATCTATCGCTGCTTCGCTTATCCCGTTCCTAGAACACGATGATGCGAACCGTGCATTGATGGGTGCCAACATGCAACGTCAAGCTGTACCAACACTTAAGGCTGATAAGCCTCTAGTAGGTACTGGTATCGAACGTAACATCGCAGTTGACTCTGGTGTTACAGCGGTTGCTAAACGTGGTGGTCAAGTTCAGTCTGTAGACGCTTCTCGTATTGTAGTTAAGGTTAACGAAGATGAATTGGTACCTGGCGAAGCTGGTATCGATATCTACAACCTAACTAAGTACACGCGTTCGAACCAAAACACATGTATTAACCAACGTCCAACTGTACTTCCTGGTGAACCAGTTGCACGTGGCGATGTTCTTGCTGATGGTCCTTCAACAGACCTTGGTGAACTAGCTCTTGGCCAAAACATGCGTATCGCATTCATGCCTTGGAACGGTTACAACTTCGAAGACTCGATCTTAGTATCTGAGCGCGTAGTTCAAGAAGACCGTTTCACGACAATCCACATCCAAGAACTATCTTGTGTGGCTCGTGATACTAAGCTGGGTTCTGAAGAGATCACAGCTGATATTCCAAACGTAGGTGAGTCTGCTCTGTCTAAACTAGACGAGTCAGGTATCGTTTACATTGGTGCTGAAGTTAAGGGTGGCGACATCCTAGTTGGTAAAGTAACCCCTAAAGGTGAAACTCAACTGACTCCTGAAGAGAAGCTACTACGTGCTATCTTCGGTGAGAAAGCATCTGATGTTAAAGATACTTCTCTACGTGTACCAAACTCTGTTTCGGGTACTATCATCGATGTACAAGTCTTCACTCGCGATGGCGTAGAGAAAGACAAGCGTGCACTTGAAATCGAACAGATGCAGCTTAAAGAAGCTAAGAAAGACCTAACTGAAGAGTTCCAAATTCTTGAGGGTGGCCTTCTTAACCGTGTTAAAGCTGTACTTCTGTCTGGTGGTTACTCTGAAGCTAAGCTTGATACTATCGGTCGTAAGCAATGGCTAGAGCAAGTTCTAGAAGACGATGCGCTACAAACACAGCTTGAGCAACTTGCTGAGCAGTGGGATGAGCTAAAAGCAGACTTCGATAAGAAGTTTGAAACTAAGCGTCGTAAAATCACTCAAGGTGATGATCTAGCGCCTGGCGTTCTTAAGATTGTTAAAGTTTACCTAGCGGTTAAACGTCGTATCCAGCCTGGTGATAAGATGGCCGGTCGTCACGGTAACAAAGGTGTAATCTCTAAGATTAACCCTGTTGAAGACATGCCATACGATGAGAAAGGTCAGCCTGTAGACATCGTACTTAACCCGCTGGGTGTACCATCGCGTATGAACATCGGTCAGATCCTAGAAGTTCACTTAGGTTTGGCTGCGAAAGGTATCGGTGACAAGATCAACCAAATGGTTAAGGAACAACAAGAACTGCATAAGTTCCGTGAGTTCCTACAGAAGGTTTACGATCTTGGTGATACTCGTCAGAAAGTTGATATTGCTGAACTGTCTGATGATCAAGTTCGTACACTGATCAAGAACCTACGTGGCGGTCTACCGATTGCTACTCCTGTGTTCGACGGTGCTTCTGAGTCTCTAATCAAAGAACTACTTAAACTGGGTGATCTGCCAGAATCTGGTCAGCTTAAACTGTTTGATGGTCGTACTGGTGATTCGTTTGAGCGTCCTGTAACTGTTGGTTACATGTACATGCTGAAACTGAACCACTTGGTTGATGACAAGATGCATGCTCGTTCAACTGGTTCTTACAGCCTAGTAACTCAGCAACCACTTGGTGGTAAAGCTCAGTTCGGTGGTCAGCGTTTCGGTGAGATGGAAGTATGGGCACTAGAAGCATACGGTGCTGCATATACTCTACAAGAAATGCTAACAGTTAAGTCAGATGACGTTAACGGCCGTACTAAGATGTATAAGAACATCGTAGACGGTAACCATAGCATGGAACCTGGTATGCCTGAGTCGTTCAACGTACTGTTGAAAGAGATTCGCTCGCTAGGTATCAACATCGAGCTAGAAGACGAAGAGTAATCCCTCCTTCTTTTTAAAAGAAGATAGGATTATTTGGTAAAAGGGAGCTTGCTACAGCAGTGAGCTCCTTTAACTCCTTACAGGAGCTGAATGTGAAAGACTTATTAAACTTTCTAAAAGCACAGCATAAGACCGAAGAATTTGATGCAATCAAAATCGGTCTATCTTCACCAGACATGATCCGTTCATGGTCTTTTGGTGAAGTTAAAAAGCCGGAAACAATTAACTATCGTACGTTCAAACCTGAACGTGATGGTCTGTTCTGTGCACGTATTTTTGGTCCAGTTAAAGACTACGAATGTCTTTGTGGCAAATACAAGCGCCTGAAGCACCGTGGTGTTATCTGTGAGAAGTGTGGCGTTGAAGTTACACAAACTAAAGTTCGTCGTGACCGCATGGGCCACATCGAGCTAGCTTCACCAGTTGCTCACATCTGGTTCCTAAAATCACTGCCGTCTCGTATCGGTCTACTAATGGATATCCCTCTACGTGATATCGAACGTGTTCTTTACTTCGAGATGTACGTAGTAACTGAACCTGGTATGACTGATCTAGAAAAATCTCAGATGCTTACTGAAGAAGAGTATCTGGATCGTCTAGAAGAGTGGGGTGACGAATTCACTGCTAAGATGGGTGCTGAAGCGATCAAAGATCTGCTTGCAACAATGGACCTTCATCAAGAAGTGGAAGAAATGCGCGAAGAGTTAGAAACGACTAACTCAGAAACTAAGCGTAAAAAAGTTACTAAGCGCCTGAAGCTAGTTGAAGCGTTCATTGCATCGGGTAACGATCCGCAATGGATGATTCTGACTGTACTTCCGGTTCTGCCGCCAGATCTACGTCCTCTAGTACCACTAGATGGCGGTCGTTTTGCGACTTCAGATCTGAACGACCTTTACCGTCGTGTGATCAACCGTAACAACCGTTTGAAGCGTCTTCTAGAGCTAGCTGCTCCGGACATCATCGTACGTAACGAAAAGCGTATGCTGCAAGAGTCTGTTGATGCACTTCTAGATAACGGTCGTCGCGGTCGTGCTATCACTGGTTCTAACAAGCGTCCTCTGAAATCTCTTGCTGATATGATCAAGGGTAAACAAGGTCGTTTCCGTCAGAACCTTCTAGGTAAACGTGTAGACTACTCTGGCCGTTCTGTAATCACAGTAGGTCCATACCTTCGTCTACATCAGTGTGGTCTTCCTAAGAAGATGGCACTTGAGCTATTTAAGCCGTTCATCTACAGCAAGCTAGAAACTCGTGGCATGGCTACGACAATCAAAGCTGCTAAGAAGATGGTAGAGCGCGAAGAAGCTATCGTTTGGGATATCCTGGACGAAGTAATCCGCGAACACCCAGTACTGCTTAACCGTGCACCTACACTTCACCGTCTAGGTATCCAAGCGTTTGAACCAGTATTAATCGAAGGTAAAGCGATTCAGCTTCACCCACTAGTGTGTGCGGCATACAACGCCGACTTCGATGGTGACCAAATGGCGGTACACGTGCCTCTAACTCTAGAAGCACAGCTTGAAGCACGTACACTGATGATGTCGACGAATAACATTCTGTCGCCAGCGTCAGGTGATCCGATCATCGTACCTTCTCAGGACGTTGTATTGGGTCTTTACTACATGACACGTGACAAGATCAACGTGAAAGGCGAAGGTATGTACCTTGCTGGCCCTGCTGAGGCTGAAAAGGCATACCGTACTAAGACTGCTGAGCTACACGCTCGCGTTAAAGTACGTATCACCGAAACTGTAGTAGACGAAGATGGTAACAGCACTACTGAAACGAAGATGGTTGATACAACTGTCGGCCGTGCAATGCTATGGCAAATCGTTCCAGCTGGCCTACCGTACAGCATCGTTAACCAAAAGTTAGGTAAGAAGCAGATCTCTACTCTTCTTAACGAGTGTTACCGTAAGCTTGGTCTAAAAGATACAGTAGTATTTGCTGACCAAATCATGTACGCAGGTTTTGCATACGCTGCACTTTCTGGTGTTTCTGTAGGTATCGACGATATGGTTGTACCTCAAGCGAAATACGATGAAATTGAATCTGCTGAAGAAGAAGTTCGCGAAATCCAAGAGCAATTCCAATCTGGTCTTGTTACTGCGGGTGAGCGTTACAACAAAGTTATCGATATCTGGGCATCTACGAATGACCGCGTTGCGAAAGCAATGATGGATAACCTATCTTCTGAAACAGTTATCAACCGTGACGGCGAAGAAGAACAGCAAGAATCGTTCAACAGCATCTACATGATGGCCGACTCGGGCGCACGTGGTTCTGCAGCTCAGATTCGTCAGCTAGCAGGTATGCGTGGTCTGATGGCGCGTCCAGATGGTTCAATCATCGAAACGCCGATCACAGCGAACTTTAAAGAAGGTCTAAACGTCCTTCAGTACTTTATCTCAACGCACGGTGCTCGTAAGGGTCTTGCGGATACAGCACTGAAAACAGCAAACTCGGGTTACCTAACTCGTCGTCTAGTAGACGTTGCTCAAGACGTTGTAGTACACGAACATGACTGTGGCACGCATGAAGGTATCGACATGATGCCTCACATCGAAGGTGGTGACGTTAAAGTTGCACTTTCTGAGCTTGCTCTAGGTCGTGTAGTAGCTGAAGACGTTCTTAAGCCTGGTACTGAAGATGTACTGATTCCACGTAATACTCTGATTGATGAGAAGTGGTGTCAAATCATGGAAGACAACTCAGTAGATAGCATGAAAGTGCGCTCTGTTGTTACCTGTGATGCAGACTTCGGTTGTTGTGCACAGTGTTACGGTCGTGACCTAGCACGTGGTCACCTAGTGAACCAAGGTGAAGCAGTTGGTGTTATCGCTGCACAATCTATCGGTGAACCGGGTACACAGCTAACGATGCGTACGTTCCACATCGGTGGTGCGGCATCTACTGCAGCAGCAGAGAACAGCATCCAAGCTAAGACAACTGGTACTGTGAAACTTCACAATGCTAAGTTCGTAGTTAACAAAGATAAGAAACTGGTTATCACTTCTCGTGCATCTGAGATGACGATTATTGATGAATTCGGCCGTACTAAAGAGAAGCACAAACTTCCTTACGGTTCGATGCTAACCAAAGGCGACAACGCAGCAGTTACTGCTGGTGAAGTTGTAGCTAACTGGGAAGCGCATACCATGCCAATCATCACTGAAGTGGCAGGTCGTATCCAATTCGTAGATATGATCGATGGTATTACAGTTTCTCGTCAAACTGACGATCTAACGGGTCTTTCTTCAAGTGAAGTTACAGACGCAGCAGCTCGCCCAGCAGCAGGTAAAGATATGCGTCCAGCTATCAAACTTGTTGATGAGCAAGGTAACGACGTAATGATCCCTGGTACTGATATGCCAGCTCACTACTTCCTACCTGGCAAAGCGATTGTAAACATCGAAGATGGCGCTGAAGTTGGCATCGGTGACACACTATCTCGTATCCCTCAAAAATCGAGCGGAAACAAAGATATCACCGGTGGTCTACCACGCGTAGCTGACCTATTCGAAGCTCGTAAGCCTAAAGAGCCTGCGATCCTTGCTGAGCACACAGGTACTGTGTCTTTCGGTAAAGAAACGAAAGGTAAGCGTCGTCTAGTAATCACTCGTGAAGGCGGTGACGCTTACGAAGAGATGATTCCTAAGCATCGTCAATTGAACGTGTTCGAAGGTGAGAAGATTGAACGTGGTGATGTAATCGCCGACGGTCCTGAGACTCCACACGATATCCTGCGTCTACGTGGTATCCACGCAGTAACTCAGTACATCGCGAACGAAGTTCAAGAAGTTTACCGCTTACAAGGCGTAAAGATTAACGATAAGCACATCGAGACTATCGTTCGTCAAATGCTACGTAAGTGTACAATCACTCATTCTGGTGACTCTCCGTTCCTACCTGGCGAACAAGTTGAGTACCACAATGTTAAGATTGCTAACCGTAAGCTAGAAGCTGAAGGTAAAGAACTAGTACGTTTCGAACGTGATCTACTAGGTATTACTAAAGCATCTCTTGCAACTGAGTCATTCATCTCAGCTGCATCGTTCCAAGAAACGACTCGCGTACTAACAGAAGCTGCGGTTTCTGGTAAGCGTGATGACCTTCGCGGTCTGAAAGAGAACGTAATTGTTGGTCGTCTGATCCCAGCTGGTACTGGTTTCGCATACCACCAAGAGCGTCAAAAACAACGTGAAGAAGAGCAAGAAGGTCCTTCAGCTGAACAAGCTACTGACAATCTAGCAGCACTTCTAAACGCTGGTTTCTCTTCAGAAGAGTAAGCTCTACGAGTAGTCTCTAAGAGATAAGAAAAAGGCACCTTCGGGTGCCTTTTTTGTATCTGGCGTATTGGTATTTAGCTATGACTTATAAAGTGATAGGTGTGCTTATCTAGCTGGTGAGGTTGGATTTATGTCCTGAAGAGTGCTCTTTGAGGCCAGTAAGATAAAGGGTAGAGATGACTAGGCTGATTAGGGCTGTAACCATATGCTTATGGCTAAAGGTCAGGGCGAGCGAGTAAGCTCTGTCTGAAAGGTTCTGGGTAGTTTGGATAACCTTACAGACAAAACAAAAAGCTTGCACAGAGGCAAGCTTTTTAAGGATTCGGCTAACTAAGCGCCTGGTGGAATCGCTAAACTGTCTGCAATAAGCTGGATAAGATTATCTTCTACTTCAAAACGTAGTTCGAGTAGTTCACCTACTTTGGACATATCTCCTTCGAAGTTAGGCAACTCATCGTCTGCATTTACTTTAACGTACTTATCATTGAATTCTAGAAGCGGCTCGGTTGTAAGTACGATCTTCGCGTAAGTTGTATCAATCTCGTCATTGGTTTTAAAGCCTGTTGCTTGCCATTTTTTCATGACCATATCGTAGATCTTAAAATGACCCTCTGAGATATAATCGACAACATGATCACAGAATGAGCTTATTTCTTTAGGGGAAGGGAGTTCAACAACGTTTGATTGCCCGTTGCTAGCTGGCTGCAAGGCACCTAGCTTACAATACTCAACGATTAGAGACTGTCGAGTTTCGAGCCAATGATCGATGACCTCATTAGAGCCACCCCATTGTTCTTGTATTTGTTTGAATTTATTTAGCATGACCATGTCCTCATGATCTGATCACAACCTTGTGATCAAGTAATTGCCTAAGCAGGGTCCGTTTTATTGGTAGCTACTAAAAGTAATAGCTTGAAATATTCTCTGCTACAACTCTAGTATGAAATTAGATTGCCAGTAAAATGAACGAACTGCAAGCAATGAGGCATAGGGATGTTTAAAAAAAGTGATAACAAAATGACAGAGCAAGCTTATTGGTGCGTCGTTTCTGGTAGTGATATTTGGGTTAATAATGATCAGTTTCCGTTTGGCTCTGCTGAAGAGCTTGGGCTGAGTGTGGAGCATGCAATCTGTATTGGTCAGCATCAAGGTCGCAAGGTGTATTGGCTCAACGATTGTGATGTGGAGAATGAGCTGAGCATGGTCAGCCTAAGAGAGTTACTGCACTGGCCTGAAGTGAGTTTCTTGACTGCAAGCAAAGCCATCCAATATGGGCATATGACTCAAAGTATGCGTTTTTGCCCTCAGTGTGGTGGTCGAAATCATCTCAACCATAACCAGGTGGCGATGCAGTGTGGAGATTGCCGCACACTTCATTATCCTCGTATCTTCCCGTGCATCATTGTCGCTGTACGAAACGACAACAAGATATTGCTTGCGCAGCACCCAAGACATAAGACAGGTATGTATACCGTGATAGCGGGCTTCCTAGAGGTCGGAGAGACCTTAGAGCAGTGTGTGGCAAGAGAAGTCAAAGAAGAAACGGGTATCGATGTCGATAATATTCGTTATTTTGGCAGCCAGCCATGGGCGTTTCCATCGAGTATGATGATGGGCTTTCTCGCAGATTATGCTGGTGGTACGCTCAAGCCTGACTACAGCGAGCTATCGGATGCTCAATGGTTTGACGTAACAAGCCTGCCTGATGTTGCTCCTGTTGGAACCATTGCGAGACAGTTGATTGAGAAAACCGTTGATGACGTGATGAAAGATGGTGTGACTGAGCAGATACTAGAGCACTAATTTGCCTGTGATAGTATTTGGCCTATGGGTGATCAAAAGCTAAAAAAAACCCTCCACAAGTGGAGGGGGTAAGTAAGATGTCGTTATGAGATGCTGAGTAGTGACTACTCAGATGTTATAATTGTAATTTTCGCTAGCGAACAAATTTTTAACATGCTCCCGTAATTGGGTGCAAATTAAGCATTGATTTAAAAGTTAATAACTTGATCTAGGTTGCAAAGCACAAAGCTTTTACCCTTCAATCAGTGTTAGAATACTTGCCATCAAAACTAGACAAGATTGAATTGGAATTTAACGGAATGACCGAATTAAAAAACGATCGCTATTTACGCGCACTTTTAAAACAGCCTGTTGATTACACACCGGTATGGATGATGCGCCAAGCTGGCCGCTATCTTCCTGAATACAAAGCAACGCGCGCTGAAGCGGGCGATTTCATGTCTTTGTGCAAAAACGCGGAACTGGCATCAGAAGTAACACTTCAACCTTTACGTCGTTTCCCGCTTGATGCGGCAATCTTGTTCTCAGACATCCTAACTATCCCTGATGCAATGGGCTTAGGTTTGTACTTTGAAACAGGTGAAGGTCCTAAGTTTGAGCGTCCTATCACGTGTAAAGCTGACGTAGAGAAGATTGGCCTACCTGATCCAGAAGGCGAGCTTCAATACGTAATGAATGCCGTTCGTCAGATCCGTAAAGACCTGAAAGGCGAAGTGCCACTGATTGGTTTCTCTGGTAGCCCATGGACTCTAGCGACATACATGGTTGAAGGTGGAAGCTCTAAAGCATTCACTAAGATCAAGAAGATGATGTACGCAGAACCACAAACGCTGCACCTGCTTCTAGACAAGCTGGCTGACAGTGTTATCGAATACTTGAACGCGCAAATTAAAGCGGGTGCTCAATCGGTAATGGTATTTGATACATGGGGTGGTGTACTGACTCCTCGTGACTACAACCTATTCTCACTGCAATACATGCACAAAATCGTTGATGGCCTAATCCGTGAAAACGAAGGTCGTCGAGTACCGGTTACTCTGTTCACTAAGAACGGCGGCATGTGGCTTGAGTCTATCGCAGCAACAGGTTGTGATGCGGTTGGTCTAGACTGGACAATCAACATCGCAGATGCAAAAGCTCGCATCGGCGACAAAGTTGCTCTGCAAGGTAACATGGATCCTTCAATGCTTTACGCTCAACCTGAACGTATTCGCGAAGAAGTGGGCAGCATCCTTGAAGGCTTCGGTGACGGTGGTACAGGTCATGTATTTAACCTAGGCCACGGTATCCACTTAGATGTACCGCCAGAGAATGCTGGTGTATTCGTTGACGCTGTTCACGAATTGTCTAAGCCTTACCACAAGTAATTCTGAGTAAGATTATTGAAAGCGCTGTTGGGAAACCAACAGCGCTTTTTTATTGCCTGAAATTGGCATTTGATGGCGGTTTAATCTTGTTGTGTGCAGTTAATTAGGTATTTGGATCATGGTAGGCCAAATGCTCAGAGATGTGTTTCCTGATATAAGGAATGACTTCACTTTCAAACCAAGGGTTCTTCTTGAGCCAGATATTATTGCGTGGCGAAGGGTGGGGTAATGGCAAAAACTCAGGCGCCCACCTTTGCCAATCACGCACGGTTTCGGTCAATGTGCTGGTGGTTTTGTTTGTTAGGTAATGGTTTTGTGCGTACTGGCCAATCAGCAGTGTCATTTGAATATTGGGTAGAGATTGCAGCACTTTGTTGTGCCAAAGCCCCGCGCACTCTTTGCGTGGTGGGAGATCGCCACTTTTCCCTTTCCCCGGATAACAAAACCCCATAGGCACAATCGCGACTTTTTGCTCGTCGTAAAAAGTATCGCTATCTACCCCTAACCATTCTCTTAGTCGTTCACCACTGGCGTCATTCCAAGGTATCGACGACTCATGCACCTTGATACCCGGCGCTTGGCCTATGATCAGCAAGCGCGCGTTTGGATGCGCTTGAATCACCGGGTTGGCACCGTGTGATAGGTGAGGCTTACAAGCTCGGCATTGTCGAATCTCTTTAAGTAACGAAGAGGACATCAGTAACCTTTTTCAAAATCGATGACATGATTAAGTGTAAAGCCATCTCGCCACTGTTTGTAATTCTCTGCGAAGATCTCGACTACTTGTCTTGGCTCACTGAGTGCAGCGATGTGTGGAGTGATGGTGACTTGCGGTAGTTTCCAGAAAGGATGTTCCTGAGAGAGGGGTTCACTTTCAAACACATCTAAAAATGCGTGTTCTACCCATCTGTTTTTTATGGCGAGCAACAAGGCTTTATTGTCGATGCTTTCCCCTCGACCGACATTAAACAGCAACACATTAGAGCAGTAACCTAACGTGGTTTGGTTCAACAGCTGATAGGTTTCAGCGGTTGATGGCAAGGTGTTGACCACAATATCGGCCTGCTTAAGGGCAGCCTCTATCTCATTGATGTGGAAAGTCTCTTTAAAGGTTTCTTGTTTGGATGGGATGCCGGTACGGTTGACACCTATGGTATGAATACCAAAAGCCGCCGCGGTTTTTGCCAAATGACTGCCGATTGAACCTGTTCCTAAAATCACCATAGTTTTGTCAGTTAGGCTAGTATAAAGCTGTGGCTGCCAGTTTCGTTGTTGTTGATGCTGGTGGTAATGAGGGAAGTGTCTACAGTGACTGATTGTGTAACCCAATACGTATTCTGCGATAGCCGGACCAAAGATGCCTTTGACGTTGGTTAGCGTATAGTCCTGACGCAGATCTGGCTGAGTGAGTTTATTGATTCCGGCATAGGTACTCTGTACCCAGTCTAGCTCTTTAAACTCGCCGAGGCGCTCTGCGATTAGAGGTGGTGACGCCAAGACAATCTGTGCTGATTTGGGGTTTTGAGTGATTTCTAGGTCGGGTAAATCCTGGTTTAGAATCAGTTGCGTATAGGTATCGTCATGCTCAGTAAGAATATAGAGCTTATTCGTAAAATTGTTCATCGGCTTACCTTTTCCCCCCAGGGTTTATCAAGTACACTTTCGCTGTCTTTTTCTGCAATTATTGAGTGACTATGCTTCAGAATCCACTGCAGGTTCGTCTTGAAAAGTTAGAACCTTGGCAACAAATTACCTTTATGGCGTGTCTATGTGAGCGTATGTACCCTAACTATGCCATGTTTTGTGAGAATACAGAATTTGCGGAAGCTCGAATCTATCGTGATGTTTTGGATAGCATTTGGGAAATCCTGACGGTTAAAACAGCAAAGGTGAACTTTGAGCGTCAACTTGAGAAGGTTGAAGAGCTATTCCCTAGCGGTGATGATTTTGATTTTTATGGTGTTTACCCAGCAATGGACGCATGCCAAGGCCTAGCAACGCTAATTCATGGTCTGCTTGACCGTGAACATATGTTGGAAGCGGTAATTAAAGTGAGTCAACAATCGGTGAAGACGGTTGCTGAGCTTGAGTTTGCTCAAGGCGCTGAAGAAGTGACGAACGAAAACCAGAAAGAAAACGAAGCGGTGTGTGAAGAGTGGGACGTTCAGTGGGCCATTTTCCGACCTCTACGTGAAACGACTGAGCGTGACTTAGAGCTGATCAAAGACCTACGCCACGAACTGCGTGAAGACCCAGTCAGTAACATTGGTGTTGCGCTATAATTCGCAATTGCACCAAGGTACGAATAAAAACAAAGGCTCCCTAGGGAGCCTTTGTTGTATCTGACGGTATCAAATTTAGATTAAGCGTCTTTTTTGTCTTCGTTCTACACTTTGTCTTTTGATGCCTTATCTTTTGATGCGTCGTCGTCATTCGTTGATTTTGCATCTGAAGAGTCGTTGTCTGCTGGAGTTTCTTCCTCGTCCTCGTCATCGCGGTTTTCGATAACACCGTGTGTCTCTTTCCACTTCTCCCAGCGTTGGAACGCCAGTTCTTGCATGTCAGTCGTCTTATCCGCTTCGTCGACAATCTCTTCGCCCACTAGGTGCTCAAAGATGTCTTCTAGGGTGATGATGCCCTGAATAGTGCCGTATTCGTCCACAACTAAAGACAGTTGCAGGCGGTTTGCCATCATCTGGTCAAAGGCTTTAGCCAAGCCCATGTTGTTCAGCAACACGTGGATAGGGCGCATTACTTCACCCAGAGCTTTCTCACCACAACCGGCTTGCTGCAATCTAAACAGCTCTAAGCGGTGAACAAAACCGATGATGTTGTCACTCTGCTCGCTGTAAACCAGCGGGCGTGAGAATGGCGTGTCTTTATGTTGTTCTAGGAAGGTATTGACACTCATTTCCGCATCAACACGGAATACCACTGGGCGCGGCGTCATTATTTGAGTCACGGGTACATCTTGAATACCCAGTAGGTTGCTCAGGATTTTTGATTCGCCTTCTGCAAACTCGCCGCTCTCTTTTGCCAAAATCGCCATTGCAGATAGCTCATCACGCATTTTTGGTGCTTGGTGGCCACGAGCAAGACGTTTGGTGATCTGTTCTGAGAACCAGACAAACGGTGTTAGGAAGAACACCATCCAGCGCAGCACGCTTGCCGAAGCAGGGGCAAGTTGACGCCAGTAGGTTGCACCAATGGTCTTTGGAACAATCTCAGATAATACCAAGATACCTAGCGTTAGCACGGCAGAGAAGACACCTAACCATTGGCTACCAAAAACGACAGCCGCTTGTGCACCTGCTGTCGCAGCACCGATAGTATGGGCGATGGTGTTGAGCGTTAAAATTGACGCAAGCGGGCGGTCAATATCTGTTTTCAGTTTGTCTAAAGACTCTGCTGCAGGGTGCCCATTTTGTTTTAGTTGAGCAATGTAGCTCGGACTAATACTCAAAAGTACAGCTTCCAAAACAGAACAAATGAAAGAAACTCCAATAGCAATGGAGACGTAAATAGATAGCAGCAGCATGTTTGCCCTTAAATTAAATTGTACGCTTTAGCAGCGATTCAGCGTGGATTATAGTGAAAAAGTAGTGGCTAGGTCATCATTAATTTTGCTCTCAGCCCCTTTTAAACAAGGGCTTGCTTAATAAAATCAGTAACAAATTGTGAGTTATTACTCATATTATGGCTAAAACTACGGCATTAGAGCTAAAGATCGACGACAAACCTTTGCCAGATGGGGCATTTATGTTTTAGAGTGAATTGAATTCAAAAATACAAAGAAGGGAAACCTAAAATGAACAAGACTCAATTAATCGACTTTATTGCTGAAAAAGCGGACCTTTCTAAAGCACAAGCTAAAGCTGCTCTAGAAGCGACTCTTGGCGGTGTTACAGATGCTCTTAAAGATGGCGATCAAGTTCAGCTAATTGGTTTTGGTACTTTTAAAGTAAACCACCGTGCAGCTCGCACTGGTCGTAACCCAAAAACTGGTGATGAGATCCAAATCGCTGCTGCAAATGTTCCAGCATTTGTTGCAGGTAAAGCGCTGAAAGATTCAGTGAAATAATCTAAACTGTACCGAGGTAGTCGTATTCCACCTCGGTACAGGTTTTTATGAAAAAAGCATTTCTTCTCGTTTCACTATTATCTACATTTCTTATTGGCTGTTCTTCAACAAGCCCTCGCAAAAACCTAGAGCAATTTGAAACTCACACTGGCGGCCAAGTCATGGGCGACGCGACGAGTTTCTACTGGGTTACAAACAAGCTAACACAACCTCATACTTCAGCTGACTACGTCACTGTCGGCGATTACGGCTGGTACCAAACTGATTATGCTTGGTCAGAAGGCGTGCTTCGTGAATTCATTCGTGAAGGCGAGCAGCGTAACTCTTCTAATGAGCTGGTTCCCTATCGAGTCCATGTGCGTTTCAATAAGTCAGGCGAAGCTGTGTATCAACAGTATCGTATTGATAGCAAAATCTTACCTATCCAAGCCAAGCAGCTTGAAAACTATCAGAAAGAAGCGACGTCGGTTCTAGAGACCACAACGAAGCAGCATGATGAAGGGCTTAGGCTGATTCAGGGTTACTGGAATGGCAGCTCTTTTAAAACGTGCGCTGGTGGTGAGTTTGATCGCATTGAATTTAACCAGACCTTGCCAGGCTTCGTGATTGACCGATTGGCGTCTGTGGAAAGCTATGCGGCGTTTCTTGGCAGTGATTCACTGGGTAAGATGAGCGTGGAAGAGTTACTGATGCTGGCTGAAGACAGCCATGATTGTGTCGTTAGGCCATCATTGTTGAAAGAATAGCGAGTAATCAAAGGATTGAGAGTATTTGGCCTACTGTAGGCCAAGTGCCTATTTGTCTGTACAAATACAGATTCTTGTGTAAATGAGATAATAAAAGGCGCCTATTGAGGCGCCTTTTTCTGTTATTCACTTGCTGTCATTTGCTTACTGTTATTGGAAAGTAAGCGAGCAACAAGATTGTTTACTGCTCTTGTTCGCGCGCAATCGCACGGTAACCAATATCATTGCGGTGGAACATACCATTCCAGCTAACTTGCTTCGTCAACGCGTAAGCGCGCTCTTGAGCCTCAGAAACCGTATTGCCCAGTGCTGTTGCACAAAGTACACGACCGCCGTTTGTCACAACGTCGCCAGCTTCATTATTTGTCGTACCCGCGTGGAAAACCTTTTGGCCTTCAACTTCGCTTGTTGGTAGTGAAATAACGTCACCTTTTGCGTAGTCAGCAGGGTAACCGCCAGCCGCAAGAACAACACCGATAGAAGCGCGTGGATCCCACTTCGATTCTGCTTCGTCGAGCTTCTCGTCGATAGCCATTAGGCAAAGTTCAACAAGGTCTGACTCCATACGCATCATGATAGGTTGCGTTTCAGGGTCGCCAAAGCGGCAGTTGTATTCGATAACTTTAGGTGTGCCGTCAGCATCGATCATTAGGCCAGCGTAAAGGAAACCTGTGTAAGGTGCGCCTTCTGCGTCCATACCACGTACCGTTGGGTAGATAACTTCCTCAAGGATACGGTTGTGGATTTCTGGAGTTACAACCGGCGCAGGAGAGTAAGCACCCATGCCGCCCGTGTTTGGCCCAGTGTCTTTGTCGCCAACACGTTTGTGATCTTGGCTGGTGGCCATAGGAAGCACGCTAGAGCCGTCAACCATTACGATGAAGCTTGCTTCTTCGCCTTCGAGGAACTCTTCGATAACAACGCGGCTGCCTGCTTCGCCAAAGGCGTTGCCCGCTAGCATGTCTTTGATTGCGTCTTCTGCTTCTTCAAGGGTCATCGCAACGATAACGCCTTTACCTGCCGCAAGACCGTCAGCTTTCACTACGATAGGAGCGCCTTGCTCGCGAACGTAAGCGATAGCTGGCTCAATCTCAGTGAAGTTTGAGTAGTAACCTGTTGGGATATCATGACGAGCTAGGAAGTCTTTAGTGAATGCTTTAGAGCCTTCAAGCTGTGCTGCAGCTTGAGTAGGGCCGAAGATTGGCAAACCTACTTCGCGGAATGCATCAACCACACCGATAACCAATGGTGCTTCAGGGCCCACGATAGTCAGTTCGATTTTTTTATCTTGAGCAAACGCGACTAAACCAGCGATGTCTTCAACGCCGATGTTTACGTTCTCTAGTTTTGGCTCAAGTGCAGTGCCTGCGTTACCTGGAGCGATGAATACTGTTTCAACGTTTGGGTTTTGTGCTGCTTTCCAACCTAGTGCATGCTCACGACCGCCAGCACCAATAATCAATACATTCATGTTTTAAACCTTCAATCAAAATTGATAGTAGTAGAACTAAAAAATGTCTGAGCAACACTAAATGATAGTGTTGCTCATCTCGGAGCGCAGCGTTCTCGTTTCCCGTAGCGAAGCGCTCTCGTATCTTTTCTTTCTAGTGGCGGAAGTGACGCATGCCCGTAAAGATCATCGCCATGCCGTGTTCGTCTGCTGCTGCGATAACTTCGTCATCACGCATAGAGCCGCCCGGTTGGATAACACACTTGATTCCAGCCTCTGCAGCCGCGTCGATACCGTCACGGAATGGGAAGAATGCATCTGATGCCATCACACAGCCTTCAACCTGTAGACCTTCGTCTTCAGCTTTGATGCCTGCAATTTTCGCAGAATAAACGCGGCTCATTTGGCCAGCGCCAACACCAATTGTCATGTCGCCTTTCGAGTAAACGATAGCGTTAGATTTAACGTATTTCGCTACTTTCCAGCAGAATAGAGCATCTTTCAATTCTTCAGCTGTTGGTTGACGCTTAGAAACCACTTTCAGGTCATCTTCAGACACCATGCCTTGATCGCGGTCTTGAACTAGCAAGCCACCGTTAACGCGTTTAACGTCAAAGCCAGTCGTCTTAGTTGTCCACTCACCACACTCAAGTAGACGAAGGTTTTTCTTAGCCGCTACGATTTCTACTGCCTCAGCAGAAACTGATGGTGCAATGATAACTTCAACGAATTGACGCTCAGTGATAGCCGTTGCTGTTGCTGCGTCTAGTTCACGGTTGAAAGCGATGATGCCGCCAAATGCAGACGTTGGGTCTGTTTTGAATGCACGGTCGTAAGCTTCTAGGATGTCTTCACCTAGTGCAACACCACATGGGTTAGCGTGCTTAACGATCACACATGCTGGCTGGTCGAACTCTTTCACACACTCAAGTGCTGCGTCGGTGTCAGCGATGTTGTTGTAAGAAAGGGCTTTACCTTGAATTTGGCGAGCAGTAGAAACAGATGCTTCTTCAGGGTTTGCTTCAACGTAGAATGCGGCTGCCTGGTGGCTGTTCTCACCGTAGCGCATGTCTTGCTTTTTCTCGAACTGTTGGTTGAACGTGCGAGGGAATTTAGACTCTTCGTCAGCCTTCTTTCCTTCTTCATCAAGTAGAGAGGCACCGTAAGATGGAACCATAGTGCCGAAGTAGTTTGCGATCATGCCGTCGTAAGAAGCGGTGTGCTCGAATGCTGCGATAGCGAGGTCGAAGCGAGTCTCTAGTGTTAGAGATTTATCGTTCGCGTCCATTTCAGCGACAACGCGCTCGTAGTCGTGTGCGTTAACAACGATCGTTACGTCTTTGTGGTTTTTCGCTGCAGAGCGAACCATTGTAGGGCCGCCGATGTCGATGTTCTCAACAGCATCAGCAAGGGTACAACCTTCTTTAGCAACGGTTTCTGCGAATGGGTATAGGTTTACAACAACCATATCGATAGGGTTGATACCGTGAGTTTCCATCACGTCATCATCTTGGCCACGACGGCCTAGAACACCACCATGAACTTTTGGGTGCAGAGTCTTAACACGGCCATCCATCATTTCTGGGAAACCAGTGTAGTCAGATACTTCTGTAACAGAGATGCCTTTTTCAGCAAGCAGGCGAGCAGTGCCACCGGTAGATAGGATATCTACACCACGGTTAGCAAGAGCTTGTGCAAATTCAACGATACCAGTTTTGTCTGATACGCTGATTAGAGCGCGGCGAATTGGACGAGCGTTATTCATGCTTCCATCTTCCTCAAATTCATGGGGTTAAAATAAAGATATTTGCCAAAAAAGAACTTGTTTCTATCTTCTTAGCGTGGATTATCTTAGATACCAGTAAGAGATAAAATATTGGCCAGTTTTGGTAAAGACCTTTTGGGTTAGTCTTATGATTAAGCTATAAGATAACCAACTCCAAATTTGATGGCGCAGATTCTAACTAATTTATTACAAAAAAGCTCGCGCAATCGTTTGGCATCTCAAAATTAATTATGAAAAGTGCCATTTCAGCCTGAAAAGTAACGATAAGGTTAATTGTGGAATGGACGAAACAGTAGGAAAAAACATGTTTCAGATCGGTGAATTAGCGAAGCGATGCGGTGTGACAGCCGATACCTTGCGATTTTATGAGAAGAATAACCTGATCGCGCCAGCCAGTCGCAGTGACTCGGGTTATCGCCTATATGATGAAAATAACCAGAAACAGGTGACGTTTATTCTCAAATCTAAAGCGTTGGGGCTGAGTTTGGACGAGATTAAAGAATTGCTTGAGATTCGCCTCGAGGCCACACAGCACAGTTGCGCTGAAGTGAAGTCGATTACCTCAGCAAAGCTAGAGATGATTGATGAGAAGATTACCGAGTTAACTAAGATTCGCACCGCACTTAAGAAGATTAATGATGCGTGTTGCGGCCACGTAGACGACGATGCAAGCCATTGTTCGATTCTGGCAGCCTTGGATTCCGCAAACGTCGACAAAGGGCGCTGTTGTCGCACTGGAGAGTAATCAGCCACTATCACGGATCGACAAGCCAAAAAAAAGCCAAACTCAACAATGAGCTTGGCTTTCAATTCAATAAATTACGAAAGAACGATTAGTTCATGCCGTATTTTTTAAGTTTCTTGCGAAGAGTACCGCGGTTAATACCCATCATGGTTGCTGCGCGAGTTTGGTTACCGCGAGTGTACTGCATGATAGTGTCTAGTAGTGGCTGTTCAACTTC
Organism: Vibrio sp. 1F255; assembly: GCF_041439145.1. NCBI lineage: Bacteria > Pseudomonadati > Pseudomonadota > Gammaproteobacteria > Vibrionales > Vibrionaceae > Vibrio > Vibrio sp. 1F255. The sequence goes on from NZ_JBGONQ010000008.1 coordinate 24,502, forward strand.
AGCTAATACTAATTCGTATAACTCGCTGACTTCTTGACCGTTTAATTGAGCAAGGTAATTTTTCAATGATGCTTTAACTGAGTCACGTAGTGGCTTCTGCGTGATTTGGTCTTGTGATGTAACTGTAGTTACTGTCAATGCTTCTGAAGTCAGATTTTGTTCGAACATATTCGGTCTAGCTCTTCTCGTAATTATGGTGCAACGTTATCAAAAAAACCTTCTAGCGCTTCAAGCTGCAGATCACCTGCTTCGAATGCGTTGAAGGTACGGCGAAACTCACTCGCTTGTTCATGTTCTTTTAGATACCAACCCACATGCTTACGAGCGATGCGAGGGCCTAAAAACTCTCCATAAAATTCATGTAGAGCGTGCACATGACCAAGCATGATGTCTTTCACTTCCGAAATCGGGAGTGGGTCCATCGTGGTGCCGTTTTCCAAATAGTGTAGGATTTCGTTAAAAATCCAAGGACGTCCTTGGGCAGGTCGACCTATCATTAAAGCATCAGCGCCGGTGTACTCCAGCACAAACTTCGCTTTTTCCGGACTATCGATATCACCGTTAGCGATAACCGGAATAGATACTGCTTGTTTCGCTGCTTTAATGTGTTTGTATTCTGCCTCACCTTTGTACATACAAGCGCGAGTTCTTCCATGGAGCGCAAGAGCTTGTATGCCGCAGTCTTCGGCTATTTTCGCGATTTGGACACAGTTTCTATTGTCTGTATCCCAGCCTGTGCGCGTTTTCAACGTTACTGGAACGTCGACAGCATTTACCACCGCTTTCAGAATGTCTTCAATGAGTTCTGGATGCTGCAGTAAGGCTGAGCCCGCAAGCTTCTTATTCACTTTTTTGGCTGGACAACCCATGTTGATATCGATGATTTGCGCACCGTTATCGACATTAAATTGAGCAGCCTCGGCCATAAGCTGTGGATCTGCACCAGCGATTTGTACTGAACGAATGCCCGATTCGCCTTCATGTACCATACGCTGCTGAGACTTTGACGTTTTCCAAACTTTCGGATTGGAGGACATCATTTCACTGACTGCCATCCCCGCACCGTAGCGAAGACACAACTCACGGAATGGTCTATCCGTTACGCCAGCCATAGGAGCGACGATTAGATTGTTCTTAAGTTGATAATTTCCGATTTTCAAAAATGTCATCACAGTTCTGTACCAGCAAGGGCGCGCATTTTACGCATTTTTTCGCTGCGTGAAAAGACTAATATTTGAGCATTTACAATTTGTTTTTGTAATTTGTTTAAATTTCAGTCAATTAGCGCCCAAAGTCTTGTCTAGCCTTGCTTGCGACCTGAGATTCGACACCATTCTTGTTGTTCGATGATCGGATCAATGTGAAGCTCATCACGATAATAAGTGGCAACATCTTCTGCTTGTGTATCTAAAACACCCGACATCGCAAGTACACCATTTGGCTTAACTAGGCCCTTGATGATGCCAGAAAGGTCGCGTAATGGACCCGCAAGAATGTTGGCAACAACAACGTCTGCTAGCAAACCTTCCGGTTGATCTTGTGGCAAGAACACCTCTAGTTGCTCAGCAACGCCATTGCGTTGTGCGTTGTCTTTTGATGCAAGCAGAGCTTGAGGATCAATGTCGATCCCGATAACTTTTGCTGCGCCTAGTTTGATCGCAGCGATCGCTAGGATGCCTGAGCCACAACCGAAGTCGATCACGGTTTTGCCTGCAAGGTCTAAGCCTTCAAGCCACTCAAGACACAATGCCGTTGTCGGGTGAGTACCTGTACCAAATGCAAGGCCAGGGTCTAGCATTACGTTAACAGCGTCAGGTTCAGGGATATCGCGCCAGCTAGGGCAGATCCATAAACGCTCACCAAACTTCATTGGGTGGAAGTTGTCCATCCATTCACGCTCCCAATCCTTGTCTTCAATTTGCTCTACTTTATGAGCAAAGTCTGCAGGGAACATGTTGCTTGCTTTAATCTGCGCTAGAACGACACCAGTATCAGTCTCAGCGTCGTAAAGCGCGAGAATGTCAGTATCACCCCAAAGGCGAGTTTCGCCTGGCAGAGGCTCAAATACAGGGGTATCTTGTGCATCCAGGAAAGTTACAGAAAGAGCACCAGTCTCTTCCATTAACATGTCGCCGATTTGTTCGGCATTTTCATTGGTAGCATTAAGCTTGATTTGAATCCAAGGCATGGCTGCATCTTCTATATGAGAAAAATTGGATGGCGAGTCTAGCAGAAAATATGAGCAAATTCACCAAAACCCCACGGAATATAATGGGGATTAAAGATTGATTTTTTCGGCGGTTCAAAAACAAAAATGCTCACCGAAGTGAGCATTTTGACTGTTCTTAAACGAACGGATTATGACAAACCAAGTTTCTTCTCAAGGTAGTGGATGTTTGCACCACCGTGTTGGAAGTTTTCGTCGTTCATAATAGACAGTTGAAGCTCAGTATTAACGTTAATACCTTCAACAATCATTTCACCCAATGCGTTCTTCATACGAGCGATAGCAACATCACGGTTCTCACCGTAAGTGATCAGCTTACCAATCATTGAATCGTAGTGTGGTGGCACTGTGTAACCCGTGTAGATGTGAGATTCCCAACGTACGCCCATGCCGCCTGGTGCGTGGAAACGTTCAATCTTACCTGGTGAAGGTAGGAAACGAACTGGATCTTCAGCATTGATACGACATTCGATTGAGTGGCCACGCAGCTTAATGTCATCCTGAGTGAATGATAGAGGCTGACCAGCTGCAATACGTAGCTGTTCTTTCACTAGGTCGATACCCGTTACCATTTCAGTAATCGTGTGTTCAACCTGGATACGAGTGTTCATTTCGATGAAGTAGAATTCACCGTTCTCGTATAGGAATTCAAATGTACCTGCACCGCGGTAACCGATCTCAATACATGCACGAGTACAACGTTCGCCAATGTACTTACGCATCTCTTCAGTGATACCTGGAGCTGGCGCTTCTTCCACAACTTTCTGGTGACGACGTTGCATTGAACAGTCACGCTCACCTAGGTGGATAGCATTACCTTGGCCATCTGCAAGCACTTGTACTTCAATGTGACGTGGGTTTTCTAGGAATTTCTCCATGTAAACCATGTCGTTGTTGAAACATGCTTTTGCTTCAGCACGAGTCATCGCGATAGCTTCTGTTAATTCTGCTTCAGAACGAACAACACGCATACCACGACCGCCGCCGCCGCCAGATGCCTTGATGATAACTGGGAAGCCAATGCGTTTAGCGTGCGCTTTGTTTTTTGCTTCGTCGTCGTCAAGAGGGCCGTCAGAACCTGGTACACAAGGTACGCCAGCTTTCTTCATTGACGTGATAGCTGACACTTTGTCACCCATCATGCGAATGGTTTCAGCTTTAGGGCCAACGAAGATAAAGCCACTGCGCTCTACCTGTTCTGCAAAGTCTGCATTTTCAGATAGGAAGCCGTAGCCAGGGTGAACAGCTACTGCACCTGTAACTTCAGCTGCGCTGATGATACGAGGGATGTTTAGGTAGCTATCGATACCACGAGCTGGACCGATACAAATGGTTTCGTCTGCAAGCAGTACGTGCTTAAGGTCACGGTCAGCAGTTGAGTGAACCGCTACCGTTTTAATGCCAAGCTCTTTACATGCACGCAGAATACGTAGTGCAATCTCACCACGGTTCGCGATTACTAATTTATCTAACATAATGAGTGCTCTCTATTATTCGATAATTACTAGAGCTTGGTCGAATTCTACTGGTTGACCGTCTTCAACTAGGATAGCTGTTACAACACCAGATTTATCAGCTTCGATTTGGTTCATCATTTTCATTGCTTCAACGATACATAGCGTTTCGCCAGCAGTTACAGATTGACCAACTTTAACGAATGGTTTTGCGTCTGGGCTTGGAGCGCCGTAGAAAGTACCAACCATTGGAGAAAGAACTTGGTGACCAGCTGGAACTGCAGGAGCTGCTGCTTCTGCTGCTACAGGTGCCGCCGCAGGAGCTGCTGCCGCTACAGGTGCTGGAGCAGCTGCATATTGAACAGGTGCTACAGGTGCAGTGCTGTTACGACTGATTCGTACTGACTCTTCACCTTCAGAGATTTCTAGCTCAGAAATACCAGACTCTTCAACCAATTCGATTAGCTTTTTGATTTTGCGAATATCCATTGTTTCTTTCTCTTTATCTGTTAATTGAACTTACTCTATGACTGAGTAGGTTAGTAATAGTTCGTTGTTTATGTTTACTTTGAGTTGAGCTTGCTGAGCGCAGCGGTCAAAGCAAATTGATAACCTTGGGCACCTAAGCCACAAATCACACCTTCTGCTTTATCAGATAGGTAAGAGTGGTGACGGAATGGTTCACGCGCGTGAACATTCGATAGATGAACCTCAATAAATGGTATGGCAACGCCAAGTAGTGCATCACGCAGTGCCACACTGGTATGTGTAAAGGCTGCTGGGTTGATAATAATAAAATCAACATTTTGATAAGCACTATGGATAGCTTCAATCAGTTCGTACTCACGATTTGACTGTAAGTGAGATAGCTCAACATCGTGTGCTTTCGCTTGCTCGGTCAGTGAGCTAATAATCTGGTCAAGTGTTTGAGAACCGTAGTGTGCGGGCTCTCTAAGGCCTAACAGGTTAAGGTTTGGGCCATTTAAAACTAGAATGCGAAACTTTGTAGACATCGTGGGGCTATCTTCCTTTATCGTGTTTACGAACGTGAATGTTGCCATTTTATTGAAAATTTGCGGTTAATTTCCAGTGAGAAAAACCCAAATTTAAAAATTAGAACCAGATTATAGCTAATTCAGCGCAAATCGCAGCAATTTACTGGTCTAATCTCCTATTGATACAGCTTGGAATTGTTACCAACTTAACAAAAAAGCGTCTTAGCCTTAATTTGGGGCGGGATATTTGAGATCAAGATCAGCCATAAAAAAACCGCCACATAGGTGACGGTTTAGAAAGTGCTGTTTTAAACAGTGATTAGCTGCTGTGACTGGTTGCTTATGCCAGTTCTGCTTTCTCGGCAATCAGCTTATCAACCACACTTGGGTCGGCCAGTGTCGAGGTATCACCTAGGTTACCTGTATCGCCAGTCGCGATTTTACGCAGGATACGACGCATGATTTTACCCGAACGAGTTTTTGGTAGAGAGTCGGTCCAGTGCAGTACATCTGGCGTTGCAATTGGGCCAATCTCTTTACGTACCCAGTCTTTTACTTCTTTATGAAGCTCTGCGGTTGGGAACTCACCATCATTCAGCGTGATGTAAGCGTAAATCGCTTGGCCTTTAATATCATGAGGGATGCCCACAATCGCGGCTTCTGCAATCTTATCGAACGCGACTAGAGCCGATTCAATCTCAGCAGTACCCATACGGTGACCTGATACGTTAAGTACATCATCGACACGCCCCGTAATCCAGTAGTAACCGTCTTCATCACGACGAGCGCCGTCACTGGTGAAGTACATGCCTTTAAAGGTCGAGAAGTAAGTCTGTTCGAAGCGGTCATGATCGCCATGAACGGTACGCATTTGGCCTGGCCAAGAGTCAAGAATCACTAGGTTGCCGTCTGTTGCACCCTCAATGATGTTACCCATGTTATCAACCAGTGCCGGTTGCACACCGAAGAATGGACGAGTTGCAGAGCCCGGTTTCAGGTCTGTTGCGCCTGGTAGCGGTGCAATCAAGATACCGCCCGTTTCTGTTTGCCACCATGTATCAACAATTGGAGATTGCTCATTACCGATTGTTTTGTAGTACCACTCCCACGCCTCTGGGTTGATAGGTTCACCCACTGAGCCCATGATTCTTAGGCTGTCACGAGAAGTACCTTCAACGGCTTCATTGCCTTTCGCCATCAATGCACGAATAGCCGTTGGCGCCGTATAAAGAATATTAACTCGGTGCTTATCGACCACTTCGCTCATGCGGCTGGTGTTCGGGTAATTTGGCACGCCTTCAAACAGAATCGTTTTTGCGCCATTAGCAAGCGGTCCGTAAACAAGATATGTGTGACCGGTAATCCAACCCACATCGGCTGTACACCAGAAAGTCTCGCCTTCTTGGTAATCGAATACGTATTTGAAGGTCATCGCAGCATAAACAAGGTAGCCACCTGTGGTGTGCATAACGCCTTTAGGTTTACCTGTTGAGCCTGACGTATAAAGGATGAATAGTGGATCTTCTGCGTTCATCTCTTCTGGTGGGCAATCTGCAGATACATTAGCAATAGCATCGTGCCACCACACATCGCGATGTTCGTGCCATGCCACATCACCGCCAGTGCGTTTGAATACAACAACCTTCTCGATGTTTTTCACTTCAGGGTTCGTCAGTGCTTCATCGACATTCTTTTTCAGTGGAACAGCACGGCCGCCACGCACGCCTTCATCGGCAGTGATAACGACTTTAGAATTTGAATCGATAATACGACCAGACAGTGCTTCTGGTGAGAAACCACCAAATACGACTGTGTGAACCGCACCGATACGGGTACACGCCAGCATGGCTACTGCCGCTTCTGGCACCATTGGCATGTATAAACAAACCACATCACCTTTGCGCACGCCTTGCTCTTTTAGAGCATTCGAAAACAGGCACACTTCTTTATGCAGTTCATTAAAAGTTAGAGTTTTATCATCTGCCGGGTCATCGCCTTCCCAGATGATAGCGACTTCATCACCGCGCTCAGCAAGGTGGCGGTCGATACAGTTAGCCGAAACGTTAAGCGTGCCATCTTCAAACCAGCGAATATCAATGTGGCCAGGGTCGAAAGAGGTGTTTTTTACTTGTGTGAAAGGTTTGATCCAATCAACGATTTTTCCGTGTTCACCCCAAAAGCCTTCAGGGTCAGAAACAGATTGCTGGTACATGGCTAGGTAAGTGTCATTATCCGCGTGTGTGGTTGATTTAATATTTTCTTTTACCGGATAAACGTGGGCTTCACTCATTGCATCTCTCCTTGTGCCTACATTCCTAATGAACTGGCAACTTCCTTTGTGTTCAGTTTCTAGGTCTATTACAGAACCGTCTTTGTGTTATCACTCTCGGCTAGGACGGCGATTTCCACAATTAGACTTTAGGATGAGACGCTGCTTTTCACTTACAAAATAGCGAGTTAAGTTCAATTTTGAGATGTTGCTCTCTATGTGAAGCGCCAGTGGTTGAATTAAGAATAAGAAGAGTTGAAACGGGGAAGGTCACCATGTTTCAGGCGCACAAAGATCAGCGCAGCGGAGATAGCGTCTTGTAATGCATCATGTTTATTGACCGGGATAGGTAAATCGAGTTGGCGACAGATGGCGTCCATACTGAGATCAAAATAGGCATTGGGCAGCTGTCTTTCGAGTTTGTCTTGATAGAGTTGGCTCACTTCGACTAATCGGTTAGGCAGTGGAAATCCAAGCTGTTTTAAACAGGCGCGGTCGAGAATTTTTTTATCATAGCGGATGTGATAGCCGACTAAAGGACGATTTCCAATGAAGTTCAGTAGCTCGATTAAAGCCTGTTTTTCTTCGATGCCGTGCTTTAGATCTTGATGACGGATACGGTGGATTTTTATTGAATTGCAATCGAGCGATTGGGGGGCGCGCAACCGGACTTCAAAAGGTTGGCTGGTAATGATTCGGTTACCGATGATCTTGGTCGCGGCAATGGTAACTAATTCTGCCTGATTGGGATCTAGGCTGGTGGTTTCACAATCGAGCGATACATATTCATTATCAATAGGCGCGGTAAACAGAGGCTGATAGAGGGAGCCTTTGAGCTTGTGATGCCAGTAATAGCGAACCAACCTATTCATCGTTCAATGCCTAATCCCGTATCTGATAGTGGTAGCCGAGCCATTGCTTGAATTTCTTCACCACGTGCAGGCTATGACGAAGCAGATCCCTGTCTGCTCGTTCCATCAGTTTGACGTTAATCTTGTTGCTGCTGTGCTGCTGAGAAAGCCTTTGGGCTAAGCGCCACTTAAAGAATTGCTTGAGTGCTTCACTGAGATTATCGGCAGTACTTTGCTCTAATACTTTCTTGCTGACCAGCTGCTCAATGCGTTCGAAGGTGTTGTTGACCGTGACACCATGTTCTAGGCAAAGCGCTCTCACACCATGCACGATAGGGAAAATACCGCCTTGTTTGATATCGAGTCCGGACTTGGATTGCTTCACATTACCAAACAGGGTCAGGGGAACTGAGAAGTTCAGCGCCGGGCGGCAGAACTCCGTCAGAATCAATTCTTGTCCGAGCATTAAATCACTGAGGTGCTGCTTTACAGGTTTTAATAACTCTCTATTCCCCGCTACTGCGTGTGCATCTGCCATGATCGCGATATCCATCACGGTGTCTGGCGTGGCTTTTTTTACCCAATGGGTAAGGGTTTGTTTCCACTCTTGCTCTGAATGCACCCATTTCGGATTGTTGACCATCACGTTGCCCGGGCACAGTGGGTAACCCAATTGTTGAAGGGTATGAGTGAGGTCGTTCATGGCACTTTGGCATTGATGCCATTCCAAACCATCTTGAATAATCAGAGCGTTGTCTTGATCGGTTTTGAGAATTTGTTCCCCACGGCCTTCGGAACCCAACACGATTAGGCAGCAATGATTATGCAGTGCAGGTGGGATCACCAACTCAAAAGCCTTCTCTATGATCTGTTCGTTGACCGCAGAAATCAGCTCCATGATAAAGCGTGTGCGAATCCCATTACTGAGCAAGCTCTCGACCAGTTGACGTTGTTTGTTGGATGCCATTGCCAATTCTTCAACGCTGGTGGCGCGCGCAATACGCAAAGTAAGAACGTGGGAGTGTGTGGAGAATGCACTGAGAATCTGTGTCATATCCACCATGCCGACCGCATTTTTACCATCACAAACCATCAACCTTTTTACTCGATTTCTGGTCATGGTAATCATGGCGTTAAATAAGAAATCGCCTTGGTTCACGTGCATCACCGGAAACGTTGCGATCTCACCGACAGGCGCATCCAGTGTGAAATTATCGAGCATCACAGCATGCAATAAATTGGTTCGAGTGACGATTCCATACGACAAGGAACATGATGATCCAAAAGCTTTTGGATCATTATGTTCCAAATGGACTAGGGCCGAGTCTAACCCTTGTTCTTTAAGGGTTTGAGTGACTTGGTTGATCGGTTGGTTTGGTTCAAGTATCAGTGGTGGGTGATAGATAGAGTCATCCACTTTGGTTAATATAAACTCGGCAAGATTCTGTTGCTGCTGAGCGGCCTCAATCAGAGCTTTCCGTGTCGACAGGTTACTATCAAAGTAGGCGGCAAATTGACCATTGGCGTGATAAAGATCGAGAAAAACATCGGTAGGCAGTAGGTAGCTTAAGGTGTCTTCGAGTGCGATATATTGATGTTTGGTGTGAGGTTCAAACTGGCTGCGCACATCAAAAATATCGTCATTGGCGTAATGTGCGTAAATCTCACCATCACTGCTCGCGCGCTCTTCAACGGCTCCTTTGATCAGGATGTGCAGGTGTCTGCTCGGCCTATCTGCTTCCAGTATCACTTCTTGAGAGCGGTAATACACCACGTCTAATGAAGAGCGAAGCTTCAACTGTTCCGTATCGGACAGGCTATCGAAGGGCGGGTGCTGCATATTAAATTTGTCAGGCATAAGCATCACAAGAAGAAATGGGAGTCTTTAATCAGTCTGACAAAATACCAGCGAAGCTCCAGACGACTTTAGTCTAAATGCGAGTATGAGTATTGATGAGCGTGAAATCTCTTGTTGAAATGCGATATCCAGACCCATTGAATATGGGAATACTATCCCAGTAATAATTCCCTTTTTCATCGTATGCGAGATAGGCATAATTGGTGCTGCCTTTTTCCGCACACTTTATAGGTCATTTATGTTTAGCCCTTCACCCTATGGCTGGATCTCTCAGTATTTTCTTGGTTTCTTTTTTGCGTATGGCGTGTATTTGCCATTTTGGGCGTTGTGGTTTGAAGACCAAGGCGTGTCTGCTGGTGATATTGGCGTATTGATTGGTATCGGCTTTGCGACTCGTTGTGTGGCCAACTTAGTGATTACGCCGCGTATCCATAAAGTGGAACACTTGATGCCAGCGCTACGCTGTTTGAGTTTCGCTGCGCTGCTGTTTGTCGGTTTCCACTTCTTCACCGGTGGCAGCTTTATACTGATGTTGTTGGCAACGGTACTGTTTAACCTCTGTTGTGGGCCGATCATTCCTCTTTCTGATGCGATGGCTAACCATTACAGTCGTTTGAAAATGCTCGACTACGGCCGAACTCGTCTTTGGGGATCAATTGCCTTTATCGCAGGTTCAACGGTTGTTGGCTATTTGGTGGCACAATTCGGCACTGACATGATTTTGTATACTGCGCTTGCCGGTGTGTTGCTGTCATTGATTCTTGCGATGAGAAACCCCAATGTGATGCCAGTAACACAATCTGAGCAACAAGCGGCGCGACCAAAACTAGGTGAACTGCTGCGTGAGTCGTCAGTGGTAAAGTTTTTAGCCTTGATGGCGCTGCTGCAAGGTAGTCATGCGGCTTACTACAGTTTTAGTGCGATTTATTGGAAAGAAGCGGGTCACTCAGAAGCTATCATCGGTTATTTGTGGAGTTTAGGTGTTGTTGCTGAAGTGGCCGTATTTGCTCTGAGTAAGCGATTATTCTCAGGCTGGTCACTGCGTACTTTGTTTGTCGTCGCGGCTATTGGGGTGATGGCGCGTTGGGGTATAACCGCATCAACCACGGCGATTTTTGCACTGGTGATGGTGCAGTTGCTGCACGGTGTGACATTTGCCATGGCACACATCGCCGCGATTCAATACATCCAATCTGAAGAACAAAACAAGATGGTTGCGCTACAAGCCCTGTATAACGCGATTCCATTAGGTGCCTTTATTGCACTGATGACCACCTTAAGTGGTTGGGGTTATGAGCTTTGGGGCGCAAATATCTTCTGGGGCATGGCTGCAATGGGTGCACTTGCTCTGTTCATTAAGTTGGATGAAAGAAGTTCAGTGGTTGAGATTAATCAATCAGATTCGGAACAGTCAGAATCTCACAGCAAATGCTGATAATTAGAGTCTAAAGCACAGAATTTAAGCGATGCGATTGAGTTAATCACCCATCCTTAGTTAAATGAAACCTCTCCCTTATGGAGAGGTTTTTTTATGGATGAAAAAAGGGTTTTCAATGCAAGGATGGATAGTAATTCCAGTCTCTTTAGCCTACTTGGGCGTGTTATTTCTGATCGCTTGGTATGGAGACAGGCAGGTTCGTTGGCTATCGCGTTGGCGCCCGTGGATCTATAGCCTTTCGATTGCCGTGTATTGTACCTCTTGGACCTTCTATGGAACGGTCGGGCAGGCGAGTAACAACCCTTGGTCTTTTTTACCCATTTACCTCGCCCCGATTCTAGTCTTTACACTAGGCTGGCGGATCTTGGCGCGGCTGATCCTGATTGCGAAGCGGGAACATATCACCTCCATTGCCGACTTTATCGCGGCTCGTTATGGAAAATCTCAGGGCTTAGCGGTGGCGGTGACGGTTATCGCCGTGGTTGGTATCCTTCCTTATATTGCTCTGCAACTGCGTGGTATTACCATGGGGTTGGATATTGTTGCACCCAACCTAGCGGCTGACTTCGGTTATCAGGACTATCATGTGTCTTGGTTTGTGGTCGGTGCTTTGGCTATTTTCACCATGCTGTTTGGTACAAGACACATTGATAACACAGAGCATCACCGTGGCATGATGATGGCGGTGGCGTTTGAATCCATCGTTAAGCTCGCGGCATTCCTGATCGTTGGCCTATTCATCATGTATCTGGCGATGAGCAGCGACAAGATCGACTTGCTTGATGTGGCGGCTTCCACCTACGAATCACCCAATATTCCGACCTTAATTATTCATACCGTTTTGACCATGTTGGCGATTGTCTGTCTGCCACGCCAGTTCCATACCATGGTGGTAGAGAACGAACGTCCTCAAGACCTGCATACCGCTCGTTGGTTGTTTCCGCTTTACCTGATTTTGATGGGACTGTTCGTGCTGCCAATTGCTTGGGCAGGACAAGGACTACTTACTGGTATGCCAGCGGATACCTATGTGATCAGTGTGCCAATGTCAGAAGGCGCTAATCACATTGCCTTGCTGGCTTTCCTTGGTGGTACGTCTGCGGCAAGTGGCATGGTGATAGTGTCGACCATCGCCTTGGCGATCATGGTGTCGAATGATTTAGTGATGCCATTGTTACTGCGCCGTATGCGCCTAACTCAAAGAACCCATCGACACTTTTCTGGCCTGCTATTGGTGATTCGCCGCGGGCTAATTTTACTGCTGTTACTGGGTGCTTGGCTGTTTTATCAGGCGCTCGATACCATCCATTCACTGTCAGCGATTGGCTTTCTTTCCTTTGCTGCGATTGCTCAATTCGCGCCAGCACTTATTGGTGGTTTGTACTGGCGCCCGGGTAACCGCAAGGGCGTGTATGTCGGCTTAATGGTGGGCTCGTTGATTTGGCTGATTACCTTGATGAGCCAAACCAGCATGTTGGCTGGCGACAGTGAAAGTAACCTTTTACTGTGGATTATCACGCCGCCAGAACTGCTCAGTAGCTGGAATATCAGCAGTTCAAACTGGGGCATTGTGCTGAGTATTGTACTTAATACCTTGTGCTATGCCGTGGTTTCGATGACGACTCGCCCAAGCCTAAGTGAGCGCTTACAATCAGCAGCATTTGTTGGCACGCCGCTGCCTGAAAACGAGAATATCAGCCTTTACCAGAACCGAGTGACGGTCGCTGAATTAGAGATGCTGGCGTCGCGTTTTGTAGGCCGTAAGCGTGCGAAAAGTGCCTTACACAGCTATTGGCAACAACACGGTCAGCCGCTGCTTCCTAATCAACAAGCGCCTGCAAGTCTGATTCGACACGCAGAGCGCGTGCTCGCCGGAGTATTCGGTGCTTCGTCTGCTAAGTTAGTACTTACTTCCGCTTTACAGGGAAGAAACATGCAGCTTGAAGAAGTCGCGACCATCGTGGATGAAGCTTCGGAACTGTACGACTTCAGCCGTGGTTTACTGCAAGGAGCGATTGAACATATTGGCCAAGGCATCGCAGTAATCGACAAACAAATGAGGCTGGTGGCATGGAATCAGCGTTACCTAGAGTTGTTTGAGTTCCCTGCTGGCTTGATTCAGGTTGGGCGACCCATTTCAGATGTGATTCGTCATAATGCTGAACAAGGTTTGTGTGGCCCGGGTGACCCAGAAGATCATGTGCGTCGCCGTGTTTATCATTTGGAGCAAGGCACTCGACATACCTCTTCTCGCATTCGTCCTGATGGTCGAGTGATTGAAGTGCAAGGTAACCCGATGCCAAGTGGTGGCTTTGTGATGAGCTTTACCGACATCACGGTATTCCGACAAGCAGAGCAAGCGCTAAAAGATGCCAACGAAAGTTTGGAATCGAGAGTGCATGAGCGAACTCAAGAGCTCGAAAAACTGAATCATCGCTTGGTAAAAGCCACGCAGATTTCGGATCAAGAATCACAATCTAAGAGTCGTTTTCTAGCCGCGGTAAGCCACGATTTGATGCAGCCGCTCAATGCCGCACGTCTATTTGCTTCGTCACTGTCTGAGGTGGCAAAAGAGCAAGAGGTGAAGCAATTGTCATCTCACATCGAGAGTGCACTTGGCGCCGCAGAAGATTTGATTGGTGACTTGCTAGATATCTCTCGATTGGAGTCCGGAAAGTTAGAAACCAACATTCACGCGATTGCCGTGCATGACGTATTAACCAATTTGAACGCGGAATTTAGCGCTCTAGCGAGACAACAGAAAATTGAGTTTAAGATGATTCCGTCGTCATTGTTCATTCATTCAGACCCTAAGCTGTTGAGGCGTGTGATTCAGAACTTTTTGACCAATGCGTTCCGCTACAACCCGGAAGGGAAAGTGGTACTGGGTGCGAGAAGAGTCAATGGACAGGTTCGAATTGATGTGTGGGATAATGGAACCGGTATCGATGAAGACAAGCAACAAGAAATCTTTGAAGAGTTTACTCGTGGCAGCCAAGTACGAGCCGATCAAGGATTGGGGTTAGGGCTGGCTATCTCGAAAGGTATTGCTCATGTGCTTGGCCATCAAATTTCGATGCGCTCATGGCCGGGGCAAGGCAGTGTCTTTTCCATCACTTTAGCTAGAGCGGAAAAAGTGGCTCCAGTTGTGCAAGCTTCGACGCCAATGGCGACCAGCGACATCGAACATCTCAAGATATTGTGTGTCGATAATGAACGAGAAATCTTAGTCGGTATGGAAAACCTGATCGGACGTTGGGGCTGTGAGGTTAAGACGGCGGTTGATTTGGTCGAAAGCTTGCAGTGCCTAGATGAGGGTTGGCTACCTGATGTGATTTTCTCTGATTACCGTTTAGATAATGGCAGAACGGGTCTCGAAGTCCTGCAGCAGTGTCGCTTGCGCCTCGGAGACTCTTTTGAAGGGGTCATCATTAGTGCCGATAGAACCGATGACATGTTGGCAGCGATAAAGGCCAACAGCTTTCGCTTTATTGCCAAGCCAGTGAAGCCACTTAAGTTAAGAGCGGTCTTGAATCGAGTGAGCTAGTTTGGGTTAACAGGCTCGGATTAGTACGTTCGTGAGCGGATAGTGAAAAGGCCTCAGATGAGGCCTTTTTTGTCTCTGTTTTTTTTGCGAACGCCGATTCGCTTGTTAATTCAATAACTAACCAGCAATGCCACCTTGTGTCAGTGTGGTTGGATCAAGCAGTTTACTGAGCTCTTCTCGGCTAAGATCGGTTTCTCTTTCTGCGACATCCAGAATTGGTAAGCCTTCTTTGTAAGCTTTCTTGGCAATATCAGCCGCCTTCAAGTAGCCAATCACAGGGTTAAGTGCGGTCACTAGGATTGGGTTCTTTGACAGTGCCAAATCGAGATTGTCTTGGCGTACCGTGAAGGTCGCGATGGCTTTGTCCGCTAAAGCGACTGAGCTGTTTGCCAATAACTCAATACTTTCCAACACGTTATGAGCAATCACTGGCAGCATCACATTAAGTTGGAAGTTACCTGATTGTCCGGCTACGGTAATGGTGGTGTCGTTGCCAATGACTTGCGCCGCCGCCATAGCTGCAGCTTCTGGAATCACAGGATTTACCTTGCCAGGCATGATCGATGAGCCTGGTTGTAGAGCCTGTAATTCAATTTCCCCTAAGCCAGCCAACGGCCCAGAGTTCATCCAGCGAAGATCGTTTGAGATCTTCATGATCGCAACTGCTGCCGTTTTGAGCTGACCTGACAGCGCAACGATCGCGTCTTGACTGCTGAGGCTAAAAAAGAAGTTTTCACTCGAGCTAAAACTGATCTTTGTCGATTGAGACAGGTTACTCGCAAACTTATCGGCAAAGCGTGGGTCAGCATTGATCCCTGTTCCAACCGCAGTACCACCTTGTGCTAAAGCCTTGATAGCGGGCAGGGTGTTCTCTATTGCTTGCTTAGCGTGTTCTATCTGAAATTTCCAACCACCTAGCTCTTGAGCAAAGGTCATTGGCATCGCATCCATTAGATGAGTGCGGCCGGTCTTCACGACCTCCGCAAGTTCCTGTTGTTTGATGGTGAGTGCTTCAGAAAGGTGAGTTAATGCAGGTAATAGCTTATTTTCAGCCATCAAAGCAACGCTCACTTGAATTGCGGTTGGCACCACATCGTTACTGCTTTGGCCCATGTTGACGTGATCATTGGGGTTCACGTCGCCTTGCAAGCTTCTTGAGGCAAGCGTAGCAATCACTTCATTGGCATTCATGTTGGAACTGGTACCTGAACCGGTTTGGTAGACATCGATAGGGAATTGATCGAGGTGTTTACCCTCAATGATCTCTTGGCTGGCTTCGGCTATCGCGTTGGCAATATCACCTTCCAGTAGACCTAACTGAGCATTGGTATCTGCCGCTGCCTGTTTAATTAACGCCAGTGCTTGAATAAAACTGGTCGGCATCTTGTGAGAGCTAAACGCGAAGTTATCCGCTGCACGCTGAGTTTGTGCTTGGTATAGCGCATCGGCAGGGACTTTCACTTCGCCCATGCTGTCTTTTTCAATCCGAAATTGTAGGGTCATGTTCTATCCTTGTTAGCCAAGTGGGACTTGGACTTGTTGTAGTGTTTGGCTGAGATTCAAAAAACGCGCTTGGCCTTGAGGTTGCTGGCAGTAGTGGCGCTTCAAATAAAATAGTGGTGAGTGAATAGAGTCTAGGCAGATATGACGAAAGGCGAAACTGCGCTGAGGAGACTCAATCGCTTCAATCAAATGAAAGAAAACTTGGCGTAGATACAGCTCGCACAACAAGATGTTTTCTTGAGCGGCATGCTTTTCATAGTAAGCCGAAAGCGTCAGTGCACACTCGATATACTCTCGAATTACAAACGGCTCATGGCCTTGAACTTGTTCTAATGAAGCAAAGCGATCCTGTGCTTTGTAAAATCTCGAATAGAGAACCTGCTGCTCTTTCATCATCATCTGCATCTCTTTATTGGATGTTAATGATAATTATTATCAAATAAAATTTTAAAAACAACCCTTTGTTTATCTTTTTATAAAGTGAGCAGAAAAAGAAAAAGCCGATACACGAAGTATCGGCTTTCTGGAGTCAGTACCTAATCCCTACAATGTAAGTACTGATTCATTTTTTGCTAAACATCTTTGTTTAATGGTCGTGCTTAGTGGTCGTGAGCTTCACCTGCACCTTTCGGGTAACGGATGTTCTCAACCATATCTTGTACATCTTGTGGTACTTCAGCAGTTACTTTGTTTACAGCAATCGATACTACGAAGTTTAGACACATACCTAGCGTACCGATGCCTTCTGGGCTGATACCAAACCACCAGTTTTCAGGTGTGCTTGCTGCTGGGTTAATGAACTTGAAGTAGATGATGTAGCTTGCTGTGAAGGCAATACCTGACAACATACCTGCAATTGCGCCTTCCTTGTTCATCTTCTTGTAGAAGATACCTAGGATAATCGCTGGGAAGAAGGATGCTGCGGCTAAGCCGAAGGCAAACGCTACTACCTGTGCTACAAAGCCTGGTGGGTTAATACCTAAGTAACCGGCACCGACAATCGCGACCATGGCTGCCAGACGAGCGGCTAACAGCTCCTGCTTGTCGGTCATGTTTGGTCTGAAGCCTTTCTTCAACAAGTCATGTGAAATCGACGTTGAGATGACCAATAGTAGACCCGCGGCTGTTGATAGTGCGGCTGCTAGGCCACCGGCTGCAAGCAGTGCTACAACCCAGTTTGGTAGTTTCGCTAGCTCTGGAGAAGCCAGTACGATGATGTCACGGTTAATCTTCATCTCGTTGCGCTCATCGCCCGAGTAGAACATTTTGCCATCGCCGTTCTTATCTTCCCAACCTACTAGGCCAGTGCTTTCCCAGTTTTTGTACCAGCTTGGTGCGTCCGCTGCAGCGACACCTTGCATGTCAGGGCCGTTGATTGTTTCGATCATGTTTACACGAGCGAATGCTGCAACGCCTGGTGCTGTTGTGTATAGCAATGAGATGAACAGTAGTGCCCAACCCGCTGAGATACGAGCATCACGTACTTTTGGTACCGTGAAGAAACGAATGATTACGTGTGGAAGACCCGCAGTACCGACCATTAGAGCCGCACAGATGAAGAATACATCTACCATGCTCTTGTTACCTTCGGTATAGGCGGTAAATCCGAGTTCTTCGGTCAGTCCATCCAGTTTATCAAGAAGGTAAACATCTGTGCCTGATAGCGTAGAGCCCATACCAACTTGTGGAAGTGGGTTACCTGTCATCATGATTGAGGTAAAGATTGCTGGAACAAGGAAGGCGAAAATGAGGACACAGAATTGAGCTACCTGCGTATAAGTGATGCCTTTCATGCCACCTAGTACTGCGTAGAAGAACACAATACCCATACCAATGATGATGCCTAGGTTAATATCAACTTCTAGGAAACGAGAGAATACAACGCCCACACCACGCATCTGGCCTGCAACGTACGTAAACGATACGAAGATTGCACAGAATACCGCTACCATACGTGCCGTTTTCGAGTAGTAACGCTCACCGATGAAATCAGGAACCGTAAACTGACCGAACTTACGTAGGTAAGGTGCTAAACATAGCGCAAGTAGTACATAACCACCTGTCCAACCCATTAGGTAAACCGCACCGTCGTAACCAACGAATGAGATGATACCTGCCATTGAGATGAATGATGCTGCCGACATCCAGTCAGCGGCGGTCGCCATGCCGTTTGCTACTGGGTGTACACCACCGCCAGCAACGTAGAACTCACTAGTAGACCCTGCACGAGCCCAGATTGCGATGCCGATATATACCGCGAAAGTAATACCGACGAGAATAAACGTCCAAGTTTGAATATCCATGTTCTAGCCTCTAGTCTTCCTGTACGTTGTATTTTTTGTCGAGCGCATTCATGCGGACAACGTAAATAAATATCAGCGCCACGAAGGTGTATATCGAACCTTGCTGAGCGAACCAAAATCCTAGCTTGAACCCGCCAAACTGAACGGTATTGAGGGCATCCACAAATAAGATGCCAGCGCCGTAAGACACCGCAAACCAGACCGCGAGCAGTGTTCCCATAATTCCCAAGTTTTCCTTCCAGTAGGCTTGAGCATGTTCCGTAGATTCGAACGCCATTGCCTTCTCCTTTATTCCGTTTTCGTAGAAACTGTTTTTGTGAAACCGTTTTGTAAAATAGCGTGTTAACGTAATGTTACGATTTAGAATGTAGCAAGGATAAGTCAAGGGATCTGTGCAACTTTAGTCGGGATGGTATTAGCGCTAATGTACTGAAATATGGGAGCTAGGAGACATAACCATAGAAAAATGTGATGTTACAATGTTGTTAAATTAGCCAAAGGTCTAACAAAAAGGGATGAATTAGACTGCGAGTCATAAAATTTAACAACTAAATGACCGAGAAACGGTATTTAGCCCTGCTTATGACACGAAGCGAAACATAAGTTTGTTATAGTAACAACGGCACTTTCACCGACCGTGCCTTGCTAAACGGCAGAAGATCAACAAGCTAGTGGTAAAAGATCAACAGGCTTAAAGCTCGGATTTTATTCTTTGGGGGAACGAATTGGACGCAATAACCATTAACCACTTATTCTTGACTGGTGCCGTACTCATCGCCATCAGCGTGCTTTTCTCACAAGTGTCCTCTCGATTGGGCGTTCCTATTCTTTTGATCTTTTTGTTCGTTGGTATGTTAGCGGGTGAAGATGGACCCGGTAATATTCATTTCGATGATTACTCACTGACCTACTTGGTGAGTAACCTTGCGCTTGCCGTGATTCTGTTGGATGGCGGTATGCGAACCAAGGTGGCGAGCTTCAAGGTCGCTTTCTGGCCTTCGCTCTCGCTGGCGACGATAGGTGTCGCATGTACAGCAACCTTAACCGGATTAATGGCGGCTTGGCTGTTTGACTTGTCATTAATGCAGGGCATCTTGGTCGGGGCGATTGTTGGTTCAACCGATGCGGCAGCGGTATTCTCTTTGCTGAAAGGACAGAGTCTCAATGAGCGTGTTGGCTCAACCCTAGAGATCGAATCGGGCACTAACGACCCAATGGCGGTCTTCCTGACGGTGACCTTAATTGCGCTGTTAGGTAACCCTGACGCTGAGATGGAAATGAACTTCCTACTGCAAAGTTTTGCGATGCAGTTTGGTATCGGTACTCTTGTTGGTATTGGCGGCGGCTGGGTTCTATGGAGCTTAATCAATCGAGTACAATTGGCTGATGGCCTTTATTCCATTCTGGTACTCAGTGGGGGCGTGGCTCTGTTTGCGTTCTCTAACATGCTTGGCGGCAGCGGCATCTTATCGATTTACTTAGTGGGCTTGTTCATTGGTAATCGTCCGACGCGCTCGCGACACTCGATTCTTAATGTTCTTGATGGCATGACGTGGCTAAGCCAGATCGTGATGTTCTTGGTATTGGGTTTATTGGTGACGCCATCAACGTTGATGGACATTGCTCTGCCTGCGCTGGCACTGGCCTTCGGTATGATTTTGTTTGCTCGTCCGCTGTCGGTTTGGTTGGGTTTGCTGCCGTTCAGAAGCTTTACCACCAAGGAACGTTGGTTTGTTTCTTGGGTCGGTCTACGCGGCGCGGTACCGATCATTCTGGCGGTGTTCCCGATGATGGCTGGCCTGCCTAATGCTCAGCTTTACTTCAACATCGCGTTCTTCGTGGTTATGGTGTCGCTGATTGTTCAAGGCGGCAGCTTGATGAAAGTCGCGAGATTGGCTCAAGTGACGCTACCTCCAACGCCGACACCGATTTCTCGTACTGGCATTGAAATTTACCCTGCTAGTGAGTGGGAGATGTTTGTCTACAAGCTGAAAGAAGAGAAGTGGTGTGTGGGCGAACCACTAAAGCGTTTGTCTATGCCGGAAGGAACGCGAATTACTGCACTGTTTAGAAAGGATGCCTTGCTTCACCCATCAGGCAGCACCGTGTTAGAGGCGAACGATATCTTATGTGTGCTTGGTCAAGACAAAGATTTGGACAGCTTAAGTTCGTTGTTCAGTGAGGCGCCTCTAGCAGAAGAGGCGGCACGATTCTTTGGTGACTTCTTCTTGGATGTTGAGCTATCAGTTGCGGCAGTGAGTGATTGTTATGGTATTGAACTTGGCTCGGAAGAAGAGCGAGAAATGACGCTAAAACAATTGGTTGCTCAAGAGCTTGGCGCACACTCTGTATTGGGTGATAGCTTTGAGTGGCATGACATCACTTGGGTGGTTGCAGAGATAGATGATCATAAAGTCGTCAGGTTGGGTTTATGTTTACCTAAGACGACTTTAGAAGAGGATATCAGTGAAGCTTAATTGTGGACTTCTTGTAGCAAGATAACCGCTTGAGTACGATTTTTCACATCCAGTTTACGGAAGATGGCCGTCATATGTGCTTTGATGGTCGCTTCCGAAACATTCAATTCATACGCGATTTGCTTGTTAAGCAAGCCGTCAGAAAGCATCCCTAATACCTTGTATTGCTGAGGCGTCAGTGTGGAAATCTTTTCTGCAAGGTCGCTACACGCTGCATTATTGGTGATAAGCCCTTCAGGGAAGAACGGGTCGCCATTCAGCACTTGATTCAGTGCACTCACCAACTCACGCATATCACTCGACTTAGGAATAAAGCCAAACGCACCGTGGCTCTTCACCTGAGTGACCACGCTGGCATCTTCACTGGCAGAAACCACCACAATCGGTAGATCTGGGTATTCAGCGCGCAGTTGAATTAAGCCTGACATGCCATTGGCGCCCGGCATTTTCAGATCGAGCAGTAATAGATCCGGCTCGCCTTCTTTCTTTAGCAGAGTCAGTAAGGCATCGAGAGAATCGGCCTCAAGCAGGTTCGCACCACTGATCGCCATATGAACTGACTGAAACAGGGCGTTGCGAAAGAGAGGGTGGTCATCAGCAATGATGATGGTATAGGTCGAGTCCATGACGTTCATACTTTTAACAATTTAGTTAATATTTATTATCATCCTGATTGAGTATGTGGACAATATCTATGCATTAAAAGTCTGAACCATATCGACTTTTATCCCCGGAATAAGAAAGCGTTACTCTGAATAGCAAAAAAGCCGCACTGCCATCTCGTTACGGAGGGGCGGTGCGGCTTTCGATTCGGCTTATATTTTAGTGAATATTGCCGTTATAGCTGGTGGTTTTGCATGTGTTTTAAGAATACATCGGCAGGCATAAAACCGGTTACACGAGCATTTGGAACATGGTTACCCTCACCATCCCAGAACTCAATCGTAGGTAAGCCAAGTACCTGTAATTGTTTAAGCAGTTCAATGTCTTGAGGCATGTTTCTCGTTACATCGGCTTGTAGCAGTACGAAGTCAGAAAGCTTGTTTTCCACATCAGCTTGATGGAAGGTGTACTTCTCGAATTCTTTACATGCCACACACCAATCGGCGTAGAAGTCGAGCATCACAGGCTTACCGAGTTTCTTCGCTTCGATGAGCTGGATTTCTAGTTCTTCAACCGTGTTGATGCGTGCAAATTGGATGTGTTGTTCTACCGTCACGCTCTTTTCTGCAAACCAGTAATTGAGCGCAGGTTGAGCTGATGCGAACAGGCCAAGCATCGCAATGATGCCCACAGCGCTTTGCTTCCAGCCACCAAATGGCAGTGCATTCTTACTGTGGTAAAGCCAACCAAAGGCGATGAAGCCAAGGCCAGACCAAAGCACGGTTGCCCACAACTCAGGAATGATTCGCTCTAGCAGGAAGATAGGCGCGGCAAGCAAGATAAAGCCGAATACGATCTTCACCTTGTTCATCCAGCTGCCCGCTTTAGGCAATAGCTTATTACCAAACACTGCCACTAAAATCAGTGGGATACCCATACCCATAGCCAACGCGTACAGAGCAATTGCACCGGTAAATAGGTCACCACTCTGAGCCACATACAGCAGTGCGCCTGACAATGGCGCCGTGGTACAAGGTGAACACACCAAGCCAGAGATAGCGCCCATTGCGAATACGCCCAAGGTATTGCCACCTTGCTGCTTGTTGCTTTGGTTGTTGAGCCAAGTTTGGATGCTGCTTGGCAGTTGCAGGTTATAAACGCCAAACATCGACATTGCTAACGCCACGAACAGAACACTCAGCGCGATCAGCACGTAAGGGTGCTGCATAGCGGCTTGGAATTGCATGCCTGCTGAAGCAACCACTAAACCTAATAAGGTGTAGGTTAACGCCATGCCTTGCACGTAAATAAAGGACAGCATCAGCGCGCGACCTTGGCTGAGTTTGCCACCACCTAAAACGATACCCGTTAGAATCGGATACATAGGCAGCACACACGGCGTAAAGGCTAAACCAACACCGAGTGCTAAGAATAATAGAGGGGTCCACCAACTGTCACCGAGCTTATCGGCTAAGCCTGCTTCTTTTGAAACAGGGGCATTTGGCTGTTGAGTCGTGTTACTTACAACGTCTGCTTTCGGAGATGTTGGTTGCGTAGAAACATCGGTTTCGTTGCCAGCAGAAGATGAAGCTTGTGAGTCACTACCTTGCGAATTAGCAGAACCTGTTGCTGTGAAAGGTTCAATGTCGATGATACGAGTCTCTGGTGGGTAGCAGAACCCTGCGTCCGCACAGCCTTGATACTTAACGATCAGCTGTGAGCCATCTTGGTAACTCTGCAGAGGAACTTGCACGAATAACGGCTGAGTATAAATGCTCACCTCACCGAAGAATTCATCTTGGTGCGGCTTACCATCTTCTAATTCAACATTACCGATAGCGAGATTTTGCCCGGTGAACGAGAGGCTATGTTGATAGAGGTAGTAGCCCTCTTTTACTTGCCAGTCGAGAAGGACTTTGTCGTCTTGCTGGTAGTAATTGAAAGGGAAAGCTTGGTCTACAGGGACAAAACCATTGTTATTGCCTCCGAAGCTTGGCTCGGCGTTGTCGTTCCCAAATAGCGCCCACGCAGGCTGGGTGAATAGGGAAACACAAACAAAAAGTAATGTGGCAAGTCGTCGCATACTATTTAGTCATCAAAATGGAGTTGAAGGTATCTTAACTCAATCAGACCGTAATAGTTTGCTATTAGTTTCATCGGCAAACAAATATCCCCTAAGGCGGGATAGCGATTTTATTGGGTAATCGAGTGGGGAGCTGCAATTCAACTTGAGTGACTTGCCTTTGTAAAAGAGACATTTAAGCTACACCCAAGCGTGCTTTTACGACTTGTTCGCAAGCATCAATATTCATCGTATCTTTTGGAATAATAAGCACGGTATCATTACCGCCAACGGTGCCGATAATCTCAGTATGTGGGTCGATATCGACTAATCTTGCGACTAATTGAGCACAACCTGGATGAGTTTTTACGATGACCATCGCTTGGTTATGAGTGATGAATTCGATTTGCGATGAGATGGATGCATCGACACGAACCGGTGCACTTTCAACCGTGATGCAGTAAACCTTTTTACCGCAAGCATTCTGAATTTTGACAACACCAAGCTGTGACAAAATACGAGAGACGGTCGATTGGCTGATACCTGTATAGCCAATATCGACAAGTTTCTCTCGCAGTTGATTTTGGGTCGAGAAGCTTTGTTGTTGTAGTAAGCGTTTGCACGCTGCAGTCAGTGTTTTATCTTCAGCTGAATACAAGCAACCGTGCTCAGTGATTGGGTTCATGAACAACTCCTTAAGGTCAACATGTGGTTATCGCTTGTCCGTAGCGCCGAGCGTACTCCCAAAGCCGTAGAGTACGATTGTTAAATAGGGCTTACCGATGAATCCCGAAATAGAGAGGGAAGGTATGCGTGATGTATGATCGTCTATCCATTGAGTCTACCACTAAAGAATAGTTATCTTTTTGAAGGGGATCACCAAATAAAATTCTAGTTAATTGCTTTTATTTTGGAGTTTTATTCTTTTGTTAAATGGATATTTATTCCAAGTTTGGCATAAATATCCATCGGTATTAGGGTGCTTTGGAGACCGTGATAATGGCGCTAAGGGTTAGCGAATTTCACTCATGATCTCGCGAGAGAATACTTTTTCACAGTAGTGACATTTTAGCTGCACGTTTTCCTGTTTTAGCTGCACTTTAAAGCTGCTTTCGACTGGCTCACCGTGCGAAATACAGTTGCTATTCGGGCAAGAGTAGACACTGTTGATTTGGTCTGGCAGCACTAATGTTAGCTTGTTAACCACCTTGTACTCTTCAATCTGATTGACCGTCGCTTGCGGGGCGTACAGAGCCAATTGGTTGGCTTGTTCCTTGGTCAGAAAGATGTTCTCAATCTTGATTAGGTCTTTGTTGCCGAGCGCTGATGATGGCAGGTTTAACCCCATAGTGATGCGCTGTTCTGTTTTATGCAGCTTGAACAGTTTGAGAATTTTAATCCCAAGATGAGCAGGGATGTGGTCAATGACGCTGCCATTACGGATCGCTTCTACTTGTAGCTGAGTTTGTTTAACCATGACTGTTTCTCCTGCTTATAAAGTGTCGTTAAGAACTAGGGCCAATAGGGCTTCGCGAGCGTATACACCGTTTTCAGCTTGTTCGAAGTAGTAAGCGTGTGGCGTTTTATCAACGTCGGTGGTGATTTCGTCGACGCGTGGCAGCGGGTGAAGTACCTTCATGTTTTGACGAGCGTCTTTCAATGTATCGGCGGTGAGGATGTAAGCCGATTTCATGTGTGCGTATTCCGACGCATCAAAGCGCTCTTTCTGCACGCGAGTCATGTACAGAACATCCAGTTCCGGCACGACTTCTTCAATGCTGCTGTGAGTGCTGTATTGGATGCCCATCTCTTCCAATTCTTCACAGATGTAATCTGGCATCTCTAAGACTTCTGGCGCGATAAAGAAGAAACGCACGTTATTGAATTTCGATAGTGCTTGGGTCAATGAGTGCACGGTACGGCCATATTTTAGGTCGCCGACGAACGCCACATTGAGGTTATCGAGCGTGCCTTGTGTTTCGTAAATCGAGAACAGGTCCAGCAAGGTTTGCGTCGGGTGCTGGTTAGCACCGTCGCCGCCGTTTACTACCGGCACACCGTTAGAAAATTCAGACGCTAAACGTGCTGCCCCTTCTTGTGGGTGACGCATTACAAAGGCATCGACGTAGGATGAAATAACCTGCACTGAATCGGCAAGTGTTTCGCCTTTCTTCGCCAGTGAGGTGTTACCGCCATTATCAAAGCCAATGACCGTGCCGCCAAGGCGTTGAACTGCGGTTTCAAATGAAAGGCGAGTTCGAGTTGAAGGTTCAAAGAAGCAGCTCGCGACAACCTTATTTTTCAGCAACTCTGGATTTGGCTCTGCTTTGAGTCTTGCGGCAGTATCGACGATAAGCTCCAGTTCATCACGAGAGAGCTCAGGTATGGAGATGATGTGCTTGTTAAATAACGAATGCGCCATAACGGGTCTTCCTTTTTCTATGCATACAGTCAAATTGCGGACAAAAAAAAGCCCCCTAAAAATAGGAGGCTTTGAAACGATCAATAGAGCAAAATAAAAATGACACCACCGCCACTCTTTGGCGTGTAGTTTGACAATTATGTGCGACAGAATTGCGGTTCATTTTTTGCTCTCTTTAGACAAATTGCGGAGGATTATACTCAGATAAAAATGCCATGCAATACTTTCCGTAAAGTATTCATTTAATGGATTTTTATGCGAAATTACGTCCATTTCTAGTTTCCATTTAAGCCTTTGTTGGAACTGAGAATCTCAGGCTTTTTCAGGTAATAATCTTTTCTAGTACATGAAAAAAAATGCGGGTTTTATCCAAGGTCAAAATCCCAAGAACGCCACCCGCATTTCCCTGTTATTGCACTTAGCTTGTCAATTTATTGCGAACAAGTGCGTGCTTAACTTCTTAACTTCTTAACTTCTTAACTGCCTAGTGTCGCAACCATTACTGCTTTGATGGTGTGCATGCGGTTTTCTGCTTCATCGAACACGATTGAGTATTCAGACTCGACCACTTCGTCCGTCACTTCTACGCCATCTTTAAGCTGCGGATATTCAGCAGCAAGTTGTTTGCCGACGGTTGTATCTTCGCCGTGGAAAGCCGGTAGGCAGTGCATGAATTTCACATGTGGGTTGCCTGTTGCTTTGAGCATTTCCATGTTCACTTGGTAAGGCATCATTAGGTTAATACGCTCAGCCCATGCTTCTTTTGCTTCGCCCATTGATACCCAAACGTCGGTGTATAGGAAGTCACAACCTTGCACGCCTTCTTGAACATCTTCTGTTAGCGTGATTTTGCCGCCAGTGTGTTCTGCGATTTCACGACATTGAGCCAGTAGCTCTTCTTGTGGCCAGAACTGTTTTGGAGCAACAAGGCGAATGTCCATGCCCATTTTCGCTGCGCCAACCATCAGAGAGTTACCCATGTTGTTGCGAGCATCACCTAGGTAAGCAAAGCTGATTTCATGCAGTTGTTTACCACGGCCGTATTCCGTCATGGTTAGGAAGTCAGCAAGAATTTGTGTAGGGTGGAATTCGTCAGTCAGACCATTCCATACTGGAACTCCAGCGTAAGCGCCTAGCTCTTCAACAATCTCTTGACCGAAGCCGCGGTATTCAATGCCATCGTACATACGGCCAAGAACGCGAGCGGTATCTTTCATTGATTCTTTGTGGCCAATTTGAGAGCCAGATGGGCCTAAGTAAGACACGCGAGCGCCTTGGTCGAATGCCGCTACTTCGAATGCACAGCGAGTACGAGTTGAGGTTTTCTCAAAGATAAGCGCAATGTTTTTGCCAGTTAGTGTTGGCTGTTCGTAACCGTTGTACTTCGCTTTTTTTAGCTCCATAGAAAGATCTAATAAGTGTTGAATTTCGCGTGGAGTGAAATCTAGTAGTTTTAGGAAGTTACGATTGCGTAGGTTAAAAGCCATGATGTATTCCTTCTTAGATTTAGGCGCTTTCTTGTTACAGGGAAAGAAAATTCAAGAAAGCGCGATTCAATTTTTGTGTATTAATTTCAGTTCAAACGGTGATTCAGTTTTCTCGCAAGGTTTGAAAAGCTCGCGAGTAGATTAATCTTTGGTGATGTTGGTGCCCGCCAAGCCTTGCAGGATTTGCAAACCATCTTCGAGTGCACCAATACCGACGACTTTGCCGCCTTGCTGAATGAATTCGCACGATGCTTCAATTTTTGGTCCCATAGAGCCTGCATCAAATTCGAATTTCGCCAGTTCACTTGGTGTGGTGCTGCGCAGTGCGTGTTGAGTCGGTTTGCCCCAATCAAGGTAAACAGCGTCCGCGTCGGTCAAAATAAGCAGTGCATCCGCATCCAGTTGTTTCGCTAAGAAAGCCGCTGACATGTCTTTGTCGATAACCGCTTCAACACCCACTAATTTGCCGTTCTCTTTTTTCACTGGGATGCCACCGCCGCCAGTACAAATCACTAGGTGGCCTGCATCGATAAGTTGGGTGATCGCTTCGTGCTCAACAATGCCAGTAGGGCGTGGGCTTGGCACAACGCGACGGAAGTGTTGGCCGTCTGGTTTGACGATCCAGTGGAATTTCTCCGCCAATTCACGCGCTTCCGCTTCTTCGTAGATCGGGCCAATCGGCTTCGTTGGATCGGCGAATGCAGGATCGTTTGGATCAACGGTCATTTGCGTCAACATGCACGAGATGTTGCGGTTAGGTAGATAGTTCTTGAACTCTTGCATCAGCATGTAGCCGATCATGCCTTGAGTCTCACTGCCCAATACATCTAGCGGATACGGGTTTACTTTTTTGTATTCCAAACCTTGCAGAGCCAGTAAACCAACTTGTGGGCCATTACCATGTACTAGAACCACGTTGTACACTTTCGCGATTTCAGAGATGGTTTTAACCGCTGTTTCAATATTACGGCGTTGAACATCGGCTTCTAACGGCTCACCGCGACGAAGTAAGGCATTACCGCCGAGTGCAACAACAACAGTTTGCTTAGTCATAATTGTGTTCTCTCATTTTGGCCAAGCTGAGATTATTTAAGATCATTCAACTTGGCCGTTTTCGTCTTAGTGATTAGATACCATCACGCTCAATTGGGCAGCTCATGCAGCGTGCGCCACCGCGACCGCGGCCAAGTTCATCTCCAGGGATAGGAAGAACTGTGATGCCTGCTTTATCGTATTTTTCATTGGTGTAGGTGTTGCCTTCGTAGCCAATCACAACGCCAGGTTTAACCGTTAGAACGTTGTTTGCATCGTTCCACTGCTCACGTTCTGCATGGAAGTTGTCACCACCGGTCGTGATTAGGTTTAGCTTGTCTACGCCAAGTGCTTTTTCGATAGCTGTTACGAAGTAGCCTTCTTCTTTCACTTTCACTGCGCCAGACTCATCACCAGTTAGGTTCCAGCACTGTACGTCTTTACTCACCACTTCAGGGTAAACAGAGAACGTATCTTCGTTCATGTGC
Source organism: Vibrio sp. 1F255 (assembly GCF_041439145.1). Taxonomy (NCBI): domain Bacteria; kingdom Pseudomonadati; phylum Pseudomonadota; class Gammaproteobacteria; order Vibrionales; family Vibrionaceae; genus Vibrio; species Vibrio sp. 1F255. Next base: position 53,518 of record NZ_JBGONQ010000008.1, read on the forward strand.
GTCATAACGGTGTCTAAGTGCATGCAAGAGCGGTGTTTTGGTAGCTGCATTGCGATAACTTGTTTCGCTTGACCGTGTTTGAATAGGCTAGATGCTAAGTGCTCAACACCTTGTGCTGTTGTACGCTCAGACATACCGATAAGAACCGTACCGCGACCGATTACAAGAACGTCACCGCCTTCAATGGTTGAGTTGTCGTAGCTGATGTTTTCTTCATCGCCGAAGTACTTAATGAAGTCTTGGCCAGCAAATGTTGGGTGCCAGCGGTAAATAGCGCGAACGTGGTTGGTTTCACGTTGACGAGCAGGTTTCGCCATCGGGTTGATGGATACGCCACCGTATACCCAGCAAGATGTGTCACGAGTAAATAGGTGGTTTGGTAGCGGTTCGATAATGAAGTCGGTTGGTGCGTGCATGCCTTGCATCATTGAAGATGATTTCATTGGCATCTCAGCGTAAGACAGACCACCCGTTAGGATTTTTGCTAGTTCTAGGTTTGGTAAGTCGCCCAAGTAGCAGCGCACATCGTTAGCAAAGGTTTTGCCTAAGCGGTAATCAGAAACTTGATGATTCAAAAGCCAATCTTTCGCTTCTGGCACTGCTAGCGTGTCTGCTAGTAGGTCAGTAAGAAGAAGAACTTCAACACCTTGATCACGCAGCGTTTGAGTAAATGCGTCATGCTCTTTACCAGCACGTTCAACAGCCAGTACGTCATCAAATAGTAAATCGTGACAGTTAGAGGGTGTTAGGTGAGTCAGTGCGCGTCTTGGACGGTGAACTAGAACGCGGCGTAATTGACCTATTTCAGAACCTACATAGAACTTACTCATGATCGTCTCTCTCTTATATATTTGAATTACTTTTATCGCTAAGAGTAATTATTTATTTTCAGTTGAGAAGAATGAATTATTTATTCATATCTCTTGTCTGGAATTAATATTACGCCTGCTAGTCAGGTATTCTTAGAGATCTATCACAAATCGTTTTTTATCCCGCAGCCCTTTAAAATTAAGGGTTTTAACAAACTTTATGCACTTTCAGTTATGAATAATACATTCTAAATAGTTAGCAGTTAGGGAACTTTATGCACGCTTTTTTGACGAAACTTACTAGAATCTAATTTACGAGGGATTATATGCAGAATAGTTTTATTGATAAGAGTGTACTTAGCTTGGAAGTATGCAGTGTTTTTATTTAGATATTTAATTTTGGATGTGGAATTAATTGTTTATTAACAAAGTAAATGCGAATAAAGCTGTTGCGATCACATTTTAAAATCGGCTGTTTAAGTGTGTTTTTTGATAGAAAAGGGCATTAATCCTCGTCTGTTTATTAGGCTATTAATTACTTTAAATATAATTAACGCTAATAAGTGACTAACTATTTGTTTAAACATCATGGTTGAAAATAGAGTGTTATTTCATCAAGAAAATTAGATGTTTAAAAGTAGGATTGATTCTTCTATTGCGAGTGCTTTGAGTTTGGTTGAGCTTGGCTACGAACAGAAGAACCTTGAATATCGCGTGTATGGCTTTGAGGAGCTGTTTCAGTGGCAGAGGGTTACATTGAGAGGGAACAATAAAAAAGCCGCTGTGAGAAGCGGCTTTGGATGAGAAAGGAGTGAAGTGCTGTTAGTTAGATCAGCGCACCAATACTCAGTACAACAATGCAGAACACCATCAATATACCGACTAGTGGCATCACCCATTTAACCCAGCGCACGTAAGGGACACGAGCAATCGCCAAACCACCCATCACCACCGCGGAGGTTGGGGTGATTAGGTTCACCAAGCCAGATGCAGATTGGTACGCAGTGATAACCAAGTCACGACCTACGCCAGCAAAGTCGGCCAGTGGTGCCATGATTGGCATGGTCAGTACCGCTAAGCCAGAGGTCGATGGCACTAAGAACGACAGTAGAATCTCTAAGAAGAACATCACGTTAATGAAGATAACCGAAGAAAGCCCCGTTACCATCTGTTCTGCTGAGAAGAGAATGGTATCGGTGATCATACCGCGGTCCATCACCACTACGATACCACGTGCAATACCTATGATGAGCGCAACGCCAAGTAGGTCGCGGGCACCATCAATGAAGCTGGTGGTAAACTCTTCTTCGCTCATGCGAGCCACAATACCAACGATGATGGTTGCTGCTAAGAACATCGCTGAGATCTCAGCCATCCACCATCCAGCAACGGATACACCATAAATCATTACAGCGAACGAGCCACCAAAAATGGTCAGAATCAGTTTGCGAGTCGCGGTGAATTCAAGTTTTTCGCCGCTCGCATTACCTAAGAAGTGCGCTTTGTTCTCTTCGTATTTGTCGTAGACAATTGATGTTGTTGGATCGGCTTGAACCATTCTTGCGTAACGCATTACGTAGGCAACACAAATACCCCAACCAATAATCAACATCGCAATGCGCAACACGATACCGTCTGTAAATGGAATACCAGAGGCGTTGGCAGCGATCACGGTTGCGAATGGGTTAATCGTTGAACCCAGCACCCCAATACCTGCACCAAGCAGTACGGTCGCAGCGGCAACAAGAGGGTCAAAGCGAGCTGCCATCATTACCGGCACTAGCAATGTATAGAAGGGCAGTGATTCTTCCGCCATGCCGTAGACGGTACCACCTGCGGCAAATAGCGCCATCAGTATTGGTATCATCAACTCTTCTCGCCCTTCTAAGCGGGCGGTGACGCGCTCGATACCGGCATCAATGGCACCCGTTTTGGTTACTAGCCCTAAGAAGCCACCAATGATTAAGATGAACAGCGAAACGTCGATAGCCGCCGCTTCATAGCTATTGTGGTCATAGAAGCCGTCAATAGGCGCGAGCAGTACATCAATCACGCCTTGAGGGTTACCTTCTACCGCTTGATAGGTTCCGGTTACGGGTACTTCTCGGCCTAGCTCTTCATTCATTGCACGGTCGTATTGGCCTGCTGGAACAATCCAGGTAAGCAGTGCGACGAACGCAATCAGAATAAATAGAATGGTGTAGGCAGAAGGGAATTTAAAGTTGGCAAAGAAGCCGCCCTTTTTTTTCTCGCTTGGTATCGTTTGAGTTGTCATGGCTATCTCCTTACATCATCTTAAATAGAAGTGATGTGAATTAGCGACTAATGATTTATAGATTGTAAATACACGGACACTTATAAAGCACTCAACGATATAAAGTTGCTGACTTTAAATTAAGGTTGTTTTTATATTTACTAATCCAAATGAAGTTAGATTTAATTTAGCTGCGGTTATTTTATTCCTTACTCCGGTATTTAAGTTTGGTGCTGTTCACAAAAATAATGGCTAATGAAAGGGCTAAAAAATGGCAGAAAATCGTCAAGGTTTTTTGGTTAGTTAGCTTGGATTAATATTCGATGTGGATTAGGTGGAAGCGAGGGGGGATTGATTTGGTAAGTGTTGTTATTAGTTGGGTTGAATAATCTTGGAATTTTATTCAAATTTTATTTTTGGGCGGATTTTAAAGTTTATAATAGTTATTTGATGTGTATCAAATAACACATTGAGTAGAAAACAAAAAAGGAAGCCGAAGCTTCCTTTTAAAGTTTTAATCATCAGCGAATGTTAGATAAACAGACCGCCGAATGCGAAGCCGAGTGCTACCGCAGTACTGATTGTTGCCACACCAGGAATGAAGAATGGGTGGTTAAATACATACTTACCAATACGCGTTGAACCTGTGTCATCCATCTCAACCGCTGCTAGTAGCGTAGGGTAAGTTGGAAGTACGAACAGCGCACTTACCGCAGCAAAAGAAGCAACGGCTGTTAGTGGTGCTACGCCAATCGCTAGTGCTGCAGGCATCAGTGCAACTGTTGTTGCGCCTTGAGAGTAAAGCAGCATAGAAGCGAAGAACAGAACAAGAGCCAGCATCCATGGGTAGTCAGCCAGTAGAGCGCCTGCTACGTCTTTGATTTCAGCAACGTGTGCGTTTACAAACGTTGAACCTAACCAAGCCACACCAAGTACACATACACATGCCGTCATACCAGAACGGAACGTTGGTGCTGAAGAAATCTTCGCTGCATCAATCTTAGTGAACATCACGATAGCCGCTGCTGCTGCCAGCATTACAGACATGATCGCTTCGTTACGACCTAGCGCCGGGTTTTCAATTAGGCCAACAGAGCTAGAGATAGCCGCTGCGTAACAAACCACGAAACCAATTGCAGCTAGAAAGATGTAAGTCGCTCTCTTTGCCGTTGGTAGAATTTCGCGTTTCTCTTCAGTTGCTAGCTTGATTAGACCTTTCTCAAGACGTTCTTGATAAACAGGATCGTCTTTCAATTCGCTACCCATGTAGTTAGCAACAACCGCACCAACCATACAAGCGATGAAGGTTGTTGGGATACAAACCATCAATAGCGTTAGGTAATCAACACCAAATGGTGCCAACATTGCTGCGAAAGCCACAACTGCAGCCGAGATTGGCGAAGCTGTGATCGCAATTTGAGAAGCGACAACTGCGATAGACAGTGGACGAGAAGGACGAACACCTTGGCCTTTCGCTACTTCTGCAATAACAGGAAGCGTAGAGAATGCTGTGTGACCAGTACCCGCCATTAATGTCATTACAAAGGTCACAATCGGCGCGTAAAAGGTGATGCGTTCAGGGTGTTTACGCAAAAAGTTTTCGGCAATTTGTACCAACCAGTCCATACCGCCAGCAACTTGCATTGCAGCAATTGCGGTGATAACTGACATGATGATCAAGATTACGTCGATCGGGATGAAAGATTGGCTTGTTGGAACGCCAAGAATAAGTGAAAGGGCAATAACACCAGCACCACCGGCAAAACCAATACCGATACCGCCAATTCTGGCCCCCAAAAAGATAAAGAGCAGGACGACAAACAGTTCTACTGCAATCATAAGTAACACCTCATTTAGATTTTATTATGTGAACATTCGCCGCTGGAATGTTCACATAATAGTTCTATGGTTTAGATTCAATTTGGCAAAAGCGCAACCAACGGAAATCCACAAAATAATCATGGTTAACCGTATTGGAGCCTAAAAAAGGGCTCCGTTTGGAACCCTTTCTCGCTAACTTTATTCGTAGCGCTTCGCTTTATACTGAGGATGCATCAAATTTTCAACAGAGAAAATGTCATCAAGTTCTTCTTCGGTTAATAAACCGCGCTCTAGAACCACATCACGAACGCTCTTACCTGTCTCAGCACAGATCTTACCAACAATGTCACCCTCGTGGTGGCCAATGTATGGGTTTAGGTAAGTGACGATACCGATAGAGTTAAATACGTGTGATTCACATACTTCTTTGTTCACCGTAATGCCGTCTACACACTTGTCGCGTAGGTTCACACAAGCGTTTGTTAGGATGTCTAGAGACTCAAACATGCTTTGTGCAATAACAGGTTCCATTACGTTCAGTTGAAGTTGACCACCTTCCGCAGCGAAAGAAACCGTGTTGTCGTTACCTAGAACTTTGAAGCAAACTTGGTTTACTACTTCAGGTACAACTGGGTTTACTTTAGCAGGCATGATTGAAGAACCTGCTTGCAGTTCAGGTAGGTTTAGCTCGTTCAAACCAGTACGTGGACCTGAAGAAAGTAGACGCAAGTCGTTACAGATCTTAGATAGCTTAACTGCTAGACGCTTAAGTGCGCCGTGCGTCATTACGTATGCGCCACAGTCAGACGTTGCTTCGATTAAATCTTCAGCCGCTACACACTCTAGGCCTGTTACTTCTGCTAGGTGTTTCACTGCTAGGCCTTGGTAACCCGGTGCTGCGTTCAGACCTGTACCGATAGCCGTTGCGCCTAGGTTTACTTCAAGCAGTAGTTTTGAAGTGTATTCTAGGTTTTTGATTTCTTCATTGATGGTTACAGCCCAAGCGTGGAACTCTTGGCCAACCGTCATTGGAACTGCGTCTTGAAGCTGAGTACGACCCATCTTCAAAATCGTGTTGAATTCTTGGCTCTTAAGCTCGAATGCACCTTTTAGGTATTCGATCGCATCAATCAGTTTACGAACGCTGTTGTAAACAGAGATACGGAAGCCAGTTGGGTAAGCACAGTTTGTAGATTGGCTGCGGTTTACATGGTCGTTCGGGTTGATGAACTCGTATTGGCCTTTTTCTTTGCCCATAAGTTCAAGAGCCACGTTCGCAACAACTTCGTTTGCGTTCATGTTTACAGAAGTACCAGCACCACCTTGGAAAACGTCCGATGGGAACTGATCCATGCACTTACCCGTGTCTAGAATTAGGTCACAAGCTTGGATGATGTATTTAGCCACTTCGCTTGGAATTACACCTAACTCTTTGTTTGCTAAAGCCGCCGCTTTCTTAGTCATCACCATACCGCGAACGAATTCAGGTACATCTGAGATCGTTACATTTGAGATGTTGAAGTTTTCAACTGCGCGTAGAGTGTGGATGCCGTAGTAAGCATCAGCCGGAACATGACGTTGACCTAATAGATCTTCTTCGAGACGAGTAGCTTGAGGAGCTTCAACTTGAGCTTCTGATTGAGTAGCCATAACAGGATCCTTAGAGAATTATTCTGATTATATAGTTAGTTATTAGCCTATTCTGTGTGCAAATACTCCGTTCGCTAGAATATTGGGCTGATAAATCCGTCCTGACTTATGTGGCACATGATACTGTACTTAGCGCATAAAAATATTAAGTTGATCACCTTTTTCGTTTTTGTTTCGTCAATATTTAGCAAACTTATTCCGGGTCAATAAACACGCTTATTTACAGGATAAATTTGAGATTGATAGGGCTTTCAGCGTAAACTGGATGTAACAAAGGAGGGCGTGTGTTTCCTATCTTATTATTACTATTTATCTTCGTACCCATCATTGAGATTGGGCTATTTATTCAAGTTGGTGGCTTCTTAGGATTGTGGCCAACTATCGCGTTGGTTCTGATCACTGCATTTGTGGGTGCATCGCTGGTTCGTAGCCAAGGCATTCAGACACTTATGTCTGTTCAAGGTCGGTTGCAACAAGGCGAAATGCCAGCACAACAGATTCTTGAAGGCGTGATGCTTGCGGTTGCAGGCGTATTGCTGCTGACTCCGGGTTTTATGACGGACGCACTCGGTATGTTGGTATTGTTACCAGCACCAAGAGCGATGATTGCCAAGAAAATGATGGAAAAAATGGTGGTGACCAATATGTCTGGTGGTTTTCATGCGGGTGGGCAAGCTGGTTTTGGCCAGAGCCCATTTGGACAAGACCCATTCAATTCAGGTCCATCTGACCAATCAAAAGACGGCAACACCTTTGAGGGTGAGTTTGAGAAGAAAGACGACGACAACGATCGTAACCGCTTAAATTAATCCGTTTTTTCTCTTTTCTTTATATAGAGGGAAAAACAGAAAAGGCTCTTACCGTTATCCTTCGCAAGAAAGTGATAATGGTAAGAGCCTTTTTTATTGTCTGTCGCTAGCTGTTACTTACTGTTTACTATCGATAACAGATAACAGATAACAGATAACAGATAACAGATAAAAGATAAGCTTGAGTGTTCGGTTATACCGCGCCTTCAAAGCCCATTTGTCGCCATGCTTCAAAAGCAATGATTGCCACTGCGTTAGACAGGTTGAGGCTGCGTGCGTCTGGCATCATTGGAATACGAATACGTTGCTCCATTGGCATGCTTTCAATGAACTCAGCAGGCAGGCCGCGAGTCTCAGGGCCAAACATCAGCACATCGCCTTGTTGGAATTTCGCATCAACGTGGTGGCCTGTCGTTTTTGTGGTGCAAGCAAAGATGCGGAAATCACCCTCACGTTCATTCTCTAGATACTCAAGGAAAGCTTCTAGGTTCTTGTGACGCTTAACTCGCGCAAGGTCGTGGTAATCCAATCCAGCACGACGAACCTTCTTCTCTTCAAAATCAAAGCCAAGCGGTTCAATCAGGTGCAGGTTTGCGCCGCAGTTAGCACATAGGCGGATGATGTTACCCGTATTGGGTGCAATTTCTGGTTCGTATAGAGCGATATCAAACATGTTGGTTCACAAGAGTAATCAAAGATAGCCCGAGTATACGGTGGCAAGCTGAGTGAGTACAGTTCGCCACCGTGACCATTCGCTTACGCTTGGTTCGTTAGTGCTTGCGCGTAGTTTTCAGATACGGCATTCCAATTCACCACGTTCCACCATGCATTGATGTAATCAGGACGACGGTTTTGGTAGCTGATGTAGTAGGCGTGTTCCCAAACATCGAGCGCGAGAATCGGTTCGCCATCACTCGCCACGGTATCCATCCACGGATTATCTTGGTTCGAGGTTGAGATGATCTTCAGTTGCCCTTGCTCTACCACTAGCCAAGCAAAGCCGGAGCCAAAGGTATTGATCGCCGCTTGGGCGAACTGATCTTGGAATGTCTCGAAATCACCGAAGGTACTCTTGATAGCCTCACCAAGCTCGCCCGTAGGTTCACCACCACCGTCTTGCGACATGCAATTCCAATACAAGATGTGATTGTAGTAGCCACCACCATTGTTACGCACGTCAGGGCTGTGCTGAGATATGTTGGCAAAGATCTCGGTCAGAGATTGCTGTTCTAGCTCGCTGCCAGACACCGCCGCAACAAACTTATCGTAGTAGGTTCTATGGTGCTTGCTGTAATGCACTTCCATTGTCTTAGCGTCAATGTAAGGCTCTAGGGCATCGTAAGCGTAGGGTAAAGCAGGGAAAGTGTGCGACATGGTAAATCCTCCTTAATTAGAGGATTTACCATAATGGTAATGATAATCATTATCAACTGCGATCTTTGTGGGGGTATTACACCGGTAAGATAGGCAGGGTGATTTCGAGTTGTAATCCACCGAGCTGGCTGCGGGTTGCGGTGATGGTTCCGCTGTGTTGGCGAATCGCACTTTCAGTAATGGTTAATCCAAGCCCTGTGCCGCCAGAGTTTCTGTCACGCGCTGTTGAGACACGGTAAAAAGGTCTGAAGATAGAATCGAGTTCATCCTCTGGAACACCATCACCATTATCATTGACGCAAATTGTTAGCTGATCTTGCACCACGTGGAACTGCACATCGACTTGGTCTTTGCCGTAGTAAATGGCGTTACGCGTAATATTGTCTAGCGCACTCATCAGTAGCTTAGGGTTACCCGAAATAGAACGCTCAGGGATCTCTGAGAACGTCAGCTGTTTACCCATCTGTTCGGCTTCAAACTGTGCGTCTTTTAAGATCTCTTCCCACAGGCTAGAGATAGGCTGAACCTCACGAGTAATGTGGCTGTCGACCTGCATGCGCGATAGCGTTAGCAGCTCACTGATCATCTGTTCCAAACGCTGTGCTTCGGTATCAATGCGTTCTAACTCTTGGCTCTCGCCTTGTTTACGAATCGCCAGTGCATTGGCCATGCGAAGACGTGTCAGTGGCGAGCGGAGCTCGTGTGAGATATCAGAGAGCAGGCGTTGTTGCCCCGAAATCATCTGGTTTACCGCTTCTACCATCTGGTTAAAGCTTTCACCAGCTTGTCTGAACTCTGAAGTACCTTTTTCGAGTGTTGGATCGACCTCGAATTGACCTTTCGCCACGCGTTGTGCCGCGCGTTCTAGCCTGCGAGCGGGTTGACTCAGTGCCCAAGCTAACCAAAGTAATAGCGGGGTACTCGCCAACATCACGGCAAGCAGTAGCTGCAGAGGTCTATCAAACAGGCGCAGTAAGAATGGCGGTGGTTGGTTCCACTTCACTCCGGCATACATCAGCAACTCTTCACCAGCGAGAGTAATTGGCACTGGCCCTGCGACCATGTAGTGTCCGTAGAGTTTTTGCTTCGGCATCTCAGGGTTATCAATCGAGGTAACAAAGTTACGAATCGCCTTTAGCTTATAGTCTGAATGCCTTTTCGAGGTAAGGACTGCGCCCTCAAGATCGGTCAGGTAGATGCGAGCTCTAGAATCCTTGCGGCTGCGTGGTGCCTCCAGTTGGAAGACAATCTTGCCCAGATTAGGTTCTTTGGCGTAGCGTTTCTCTGTGATTTTAGCGATACGCTCGAGTTTATCGAGGTGATCTGCGGGCACATCTCGCGCGACTCGAGGGTCTAAATGGGGAAGTGACAGCACCGACAAAAGCACCAGTAACATGGTGAACCAAAAGATAGCAAAGATACGTCCATATAAGCTGGTGATTTTAGGTATACGCATTAATCTTCCTCTACCAATAAGTAGCCACGGCCTCGTAAGGTTTTGATGCGTGATTTGCCGTCAGTGCGCTCAGGAATCTTCTTACGTAGATTAGAGATGTGCATGTCTATCGCGCGGTCAAACGCTGCGAGCCTTTTACCCAGCACATCCAAACTCAATGCTTCTTTGGTGATCACTTGCCCTGGGTTTTGGATAAGGTGACTCAGTAGAGCGAACTCGGTTGTGGTGAGGTCGATGAGCTCCCCATTGCAGTAGGCTTCTTGTTTGCCAGGGAAGACTTCGATGTCTTGATATTGAACTCTATCACTGGCCGCCTTAGGTGCGGTGTTGGTTTGAGTACGACGCAAGATAGCTCGAATACGCGCTAACAACTCTCGGTCACTGAAAGGTTTAGGCAGGTAATCATCCGCGCCAAGTTCAAGACCAATCACACGGTCGATCTCTTCGCCTTTTGCGGTCAGCATCAGCACTGGTGTTTCCCAATTTTCTCTCAGTTTCTTTAGTGTTTCCATGCCATTAAGACGCGGCATCATCACATCCAAAAGAATCAGGTCAATCTCATCATTGATAGCTTCCAGCCCTGCATAGCCATCATTGGCTTCGGAAACAGTGAAGCCCTCAAAGCTCAGAATGTCTTTGAGTAAGCTGGTTAACTCGGTGTCGTCATCAATAAGAAGAATGTTCGCCATTGGGAAGCCTTAATCATTTAGTTAGGTTAATAATACTGCTAATTATTCGTCAACTTTCACTCTTTACGATTCTTTACGCTTTCTAAACGTCACTTTACGAGGGAAAGACTAATCTATATTCAAGCGCTGAGAAACAGACGCAACACATGACTTATTATACCGAATTGAGGCAACAATTATGAAAATGACTAAGAAACTTGTACTAGCAGCTGCGGCACTTCCACTTATTTTTGGTACAGCAAGCGCGTATGCTTACGGTGGTGGTGATAAAGGTGACCACAAAGGTATGCACGACAAGTGTGGCGGTTTCGATAAAAAAGTAATGCGCCAACTAGACCTAACCGACGCTCAAAAAGAACAGTTAAAAGATATGCGTGAAGCAGACCGTGCTGAGATGAAAGCAAAGCGCGGTGCAAACAAAACGGCAAAAATGGCGCAAATGAAAGCGCATCACGAAAAGGTTCAAGCATTGGTACTTGCTGACAACTTTGACGAAGCAGCAGCAAACGACCTAGCAAGCCAAATGGTTGAGAAGCAAACTGAGCGTCGCGTAGCAATGCTTAAGAAGCAACACCAAATGATGAGCGTACTAACGGCTGAGCAAAAGACTCAACTGAAAGAAATCCAACAAGAGCGCATGACTAAGTGTGCTGACAAAATGGGAAAACGCATGAACAAAGACAAGTAATTCATTGTTTGAAAAATCAGCGTTGAATGAAAGTGTTTAGAAAGAAGCGGCCGAGTGTCGCTTTTTTTGATCCTTAAAAATGAATGTTTTACATCATGGCTGTCATATTCAATTGGTGGTTTGCAGGTTATACTTTGTGCTATCAGTCACTTTATAGCCAAGTCATGAAACAAGAATACGCACGTTTAGTTACGCTCGCCGCTTGGGCAGCCACCACCATCGCCACTATTTTATTGATAGTGAAAGTCGCAGCTTGGTGGGTGACAGGTTCCGTGAGTCTGTTGGCTTCCGTCGTGGATTCAATGCTGGATATCGCGGCCTCTGTCGTTAACCTTATCGTGGTTCGTTACTCTCTGCAGCCTGCCGACAAAGAGCACACCTTTGGTCATGGTAAGGCTGAATCTCTCGCTGCATTAGCGCAGGCAATGTTTATTTCAGGCTCTGCATGTTTCCTTATTCTCAATGGTATTGAGCGCTTCTTCCGACCTCATGAACTGAACTCTCCAGAAATTGGTATCTACGTCAGCCTGTTCGCGATAGTGATGACCTTTGGTCTGGTTCGCTTCCAAAAACATGTGGTCAACAAAACGGGCAGCCAAGCTATTGCGGCCGACTCTCTGCACTATCAATCAGACCTTTATATGAACGCTGCGATCATGCTGGCACTGGCATTGAGCTGGTTTGGGATTGGTCAGGCGGACTCAGTATTCGCGGTCGGTATCGGTATCTACATTCTGTACAGCGCTTATCAAATGGCGATGGAAGCGGTTCAGTCTCTGCTTGATCATAAGCTGCCAGATGATGAGCTGAAACAGATTAAAGAGACATCATTGAGCGTGGAAGGCGTGTTGGGTGTGCATCAATTACGAACGCGTCGCTCGGGGCCAATACGCTTCATCCAACTGCATCTAGAATTGGAAGATAATATCCCACTTATTGAAGCGCATCGCATTTCTGACGAAGTAGAGGCTAAGCTTATCTCCGTGTTCCCTGATGCTGATGTATTAATTCACCAAGACCCGTATTCGGTCGTATTTGGACCAGAGAAGCAGCAGAAATTCCACTCGTGGTAATGCGTGCTAAAAATCAGCGGGCAAATGGTAAGTGAGTGGCTTTTGAACTAAAGTGAGTAAAAATTATTAACTGTTAGGTGATTCAAAAACCACCTTAGTAACAATTAATGTTGATTCTGATGTGAATCAACAAAGTTATTGAGTAAAACTGTAATACTCTTACAGAAGTAGAAATGTTACATAATTTTACGCGATTTGAGTGCTATTCCTGTTGAGGAAATGTAACATAACGCACAAATATAGATTTAAAATCTTGTTGATATACAATCAGCAAGAACAAGAATTGAATAATAGATTCCCAAAAATCGAGGGTGAGCATGATTAAGAAGATCGGTGTTTTGACCAGTGGTGGTGACGCTCCAGGTATGAACGCAGCAGTTCGCGGCGTTGTTCGTACTGCGTTATCAGTTGGCATTGAAGTTTACGGTATTTACGATGGCTACCAAGGCCTTGTTGAAGACCGTATCGAAAAGCTTGACCGTTCAAGCGTATCTGACGTGATCAACCGTGGTGGTACTTTCTTAGGTTCTGCACGTTTCCCTGAATTTAAAGACGTTGCTGTTCGTGAGAAAGGCATTGAGAACCTTAAGAAGCACGGTATCGAAGCACTTGTTGTTATCGGTGGTGACGGTTCTTACATGGGTGCTAAGAAGCTGACTGAAATGGGTTACCCATGTATCGGTCTTCCAGGCACAATCGATAACGATATCGCGGGTACTGACTACACAATCGGTTACCTAACAGCGCTTAACACTGTTATTGATTCAATTGACCGTCTACGTGACACGTCTTCTTCTCACCAACGTATTTCTATTGTTGAAATCATGGGCCGTCACTGTGGTGACCTTACGCTTATGTCAGCAATCGCGGGTGGTTGTGAGTACATCATTACTCCAGAGACTGGCCTAGATAAAGAACAGCTTATCAGCAACATCCAAGATGGTATTGCGAAAGGTAAGAAGCACGCAATCATCGCTCTAACTGAGCTAATGATGGATGCTAACGAACTGGCTAAAGAGATCGAATCTTCAACAGGTCGTGAAACTCGTGCAACGGTTCTTGGTCACATCCAACGTGGTGGTCGTCCTACTGCATTTGACCGTGTATTGGCTTCTCGCATGGGTAACTACGCTGTTCACCTTCTTCAAGAAGGTCACGGTGGTCGTTGTGTGGGTATCGAGAAAGAAGAACTTGTTCACCACGACATCATCGATTGTATCGAGAACATGCAGAATCCAGACCGTTCTGAGCTGTTCCGCGTTGCAGAAGAGTTGTTCTAAGCCACGCTTAGCGTTCTCTTAAAGAATTTAAAAACCGCTGATTATTCAGCGGTTTTTTTGTGCCTGCCGTTTGGGTTTCAGAAACGACAGGTAATAAAAAAGGCCAACCTAAGTTGACCTTTCATCTAATCTAAACGGTGAGGTTTAAATTAAGCTTTTGCTTCAGCTGCTGCTTTAGCGATAGCTGCGAAGCTTTTCGCGTCTAGAGCTGCGCCGCCAACTAGAGCACCGTCGATGTCTGGTTGTGCGAAGTAAGCTGCTGCGTTTTCTGGCTTAACAGAACCGCCGTATTGGATAACAACTTTCTTAGCAACTTCTTCAGATTTCTCTGCGATGTGTGCACGGATTTGAGCGTGGATGCGTTGTGCATCTTCAGCTGTAGCTGCTTTACCAGTACCGATAGCCCAGATTGGTTCGTAAGCGATGATAGCGCCTTCAAGAGCTTCAACACCTTGAGTGTTGATAACAGCGTCAAGTTGACGAGCACATACTGCAACAGTTTCGCCTGATTCGTTTTGTGCTTCAGATTCACCGATACAAAGAACTGGAGTTAGGCCGTTCTCTTTTAGGAATGCGAATTTCTTAGCTACGAACTCATCTGATTCGTTGTGGTATTCACGACGCTCAGAGTGACCGATGATGATGTGAGATGCGCCGAACTCTTTAAGCATTGCTGGAGACATGTCGCCAGTGAATGCACCGCTGTTGTTTAGGTCAGAGTTTTGAGCACCTAGGATGATCGCGCTGCCCGCTTCAGTAAGCGTACGCTCTGCTAGATCAACGAAAAGTGCTGGTGGAGCAACTGCTACGTCTACGCCTGTTACGCCTTCAAGTTCAGCGTTAAGACCGTTTAGTAGATCAACAACCATTTCTTTGCTGCCGTTTAGTTTCCAGTTACCCATAACTACAGGATGACGCATAGGAATATCTCCAAAGTATTTAAATAAATCGAATGTAAAAAAGTAAACTTTATTACGAAATAATATAACAGATTAATATCAACAGATCATGACTGTGGTCATGACTTTCTTGGATCTTACTCAATGGTCAGAGTAGATTTTGAGCATATATCAGTGATCCGGCAGACAGAATAATAGCTAACTTCTCGGATTTTTCATCGTTAGTTGTTATTAAGGGACAAACGATTGCGTTAACAACAGGAAGTAACAATGCCGAATTTAGTTCTAGAGTACTCCAATTCAGTGGATGAGCGAGTCAATATCCAAGGCTTACTGGAAGATCTCCACCAAGTCGCTCTCACATGTGGCTTGTTTGATGTGCCGTCAGTGAAGTCTCGTTCACTGCGTTGCCATAATTGGTTGGTCGGTGATGAGGAAGATAGTGTAGACTTTATTCATATCAGCTTTGAGTTACTTTCGGGACGAACGGAAGAGCAAAAGCGAGAATTGTCACGATCGTTAATGCAGGTCCTGCAAGAACAAGCGAGTCATGTAAGAAGCTTAACGGTGAATATTCGTGATATGGATAAAAGTTGCTTTCAAAAAGTAATAAACTAACCATTGCTGCTGACTTTTAGCGGCGTATAAATTTGAGTATTTAAGATGTCGATGAAAGAATTACTGCTCTCTTTCAAGGGGAGAATTGGTCGTAAGACTTACTGGATTTGGAATATTTTCTACTACATAGCGATTACCGGCTTTGCTTCTGGTATTTCTGTGTTGTTCCCTGCTTACTCTTATATCCTGCTACCAATCTTCTTATTGATGCTTGTGATCCCAGATCTTGCGGTAACCGCTAAGCGCTGGCACGACCGCAATAAGTCTAATTACTGGCTACTATTGAATGTGCCATTAGTCTTGGGTCGTTTAGCTTCGCCAATGGCTGCAACGACGACAGAGCCGGTATCACCAATTCATATGGCGGCAACCGTCGCGGCATTAGTGTGTGGTTTGTGGATTCTGATTGAGTGTGGCTTGTTGAAAGGCACAGAAGGCCGTAATGACTACGGCGAAGACCCATGTAAATATTGAACAGCGAATTAATAAGAAGGGAGCATTACGCTCCCTTTTTTCTTTTTAATGCTTTGCTACTTTCAGTACATTTTAGGTTCGGTATTCGGCTTAAAAGGCACGACATTTTCAGGCAGAGATTCTTCAAAGCCGCAGCGCCCTTCGAGTGCATCTTGGAACTTACAGACCTGACAGCGCAGCTCTTGCATGAGTACGACATTGGCGTGGTGTGGGTTTTTACAACGGCTAACCACTAAGTCGATGTGACTTTGTTGTGCGCGAAGTCTGTCTTGCATTACTTCTGAAGCCGAACAGATCATCTGTTCGCACATCTCGTGTTTGAATTGATTGAATGCTTTCGGATCGCTTTTCGCGAGTTGGACAAGTTCATCAAAGGGTGGCAGTTTTTGAGCGGGTTGTGGATGCGCCATCATTCCTTCCTTAGCATTAAGCGTGTTTCATATGCTCTAAGCTTAAGAAAGAAATCTGTACAAATTTTAATCTATTTGTATTTTCTCAATATTGAGACGGTATTAATCGCTTACCGTTAAAATCAAAGTGCGGGTGTTAAGGTGTAAGTACAGCGTCGTTCGCCAGCAATGATGTGCTCTGTACGGCTCACGTGACACTCATCTTTTAGTAACTCAGTAAACACGTTGAGCTCAGATTGGCACAGGCTAGGGCAGCGAGTTGCAGCCTTACAGATAGGGCAGTGGTTCTCAATCAAGATGTAGTGATCATCATGCTCTTGAAGCTCAGCCATGTAGCCTTCGTCTTCACGAAGCTGGGTGAGTTTTTTAAGCTTGCTGATGAGTGAATCACAGCCAGACAGCGCAGTTTGATACTGCTTAAGAGTGTGTTGTTCACGCTCGGCAGCAACCTTAGCCAGCCCTTCTTTACCAAATAGATTCTCGACAGCATCAATCACTTGAATGGTGAGTTCACCATGTCGGTCTGAAAATTGGTTATGACCTTGTTGAGTCAGGGACCAGTGGCGAGTCGGGCGACCCACTTTCACTTTCACATCATGAAACGCAAGAATACCGTCATCTTCCAGGCTTTGCAGATGTTGCCTTGCCCCCATTGTCGTCATGCCAAATTCTTCTGACAGTTGTTTCGCGGTTACCGCGCCTTGACGCTTAATGGTCTGTAAGATTCTGTCGCTTGTTTTCATACTATCCCTACCTAATGAACCTTACTATTATGAGGCAAGGTGTTTATAAAGCAAACCATTTACTATATTGATGATAATTTACTCTATAGATAGCGTTTTACTCTATTGGCTGCCATGGTCAGATTCTGGTGCGCTAATAAAACAAAAGGCTGATACTAGGTATCAGCCTTGGAATATTCTGTTTCACCGAATTTAGGCTTACAGGATATGACCTACTACTTCTGGATCTTTACGCTCTAGGTAGTGGATAGATTTGATGCGGCGAATTGTACGGCAGCGGCCACGGATAAGCAGGGTTTCTGTGGTTGCGATATTACCTTGACGAGAAATACCTTCTAGCAAGTCACCCTTAGTGATGCCTGTTGCTGAGAATACAACGTTGTCGCTGCGTGCCATGTCTTCCATCTTCAACACGATACCCGCCGTTACGCCCATTTCTGCGCAGCGCTCAAGTTCAAGTTCACCGTGCTTGCGGTTCTCTTCTGTGTCGCCTTTCACTTCGTGGCGAGGTAGAAGACGACCGTGCATGTCGCCGTCGAGTGCGCGAATTACCGCCGCCGAGACCACACCTTCAGGTGCGCCGCCGATGCAGTACATGACGTCTACTTCACTGTCTGGCATACAGGTTAAGATAGAAGCCGCAACATCACCGTCTGGCACAGCAAATACACGAACGCCCATTGCTTGCATGTCGGCGATGACTTGATCATGACGAGGCTTAGCAAGCGTGGTTACGACTAGAGTATCAAGTGTTTTACCTAGTGCTTTAGCGATGTTTTCTAGGTTTTCTGTTAGTGGCAGTTCTAGGTCAATCACGCCTTTAGCGCCAGGGCCAACAACCAACTTTTCCATGTACATATCAGGCGCTTTAAGGAAGCTGCCTTTTTCGCCCGCAGCCAATACAGCCAATGCATTTGATTGGCCCATTGCTGTCATGCGTGTCCCTTCAATTGGGTCAACTGCGATGTCGACAGCGTCGCCGCCCACACCTACGTTTTCGCCGATGTATAGCATAGGTGCATCATCGATTTCACCTTCGCCGATAACAATCTCACCGCTAATTTCGGTTTTGTTTAATAGGCTACGCATTACTTCTACAGCAGCGCCATCTGCAGCGTTTTTATCGCCACGGCCAAGCCACTTGTAACCAGCTAGTGCTGCACCTTCTGTGACACGAGAGAATGACATTGCTAAATCGCGTTTCATGCGGACTCCAAAATTTTCAAAGGGGGAATAGAAATTTCGCGGCGAATTTTACCATATCCAAAAGGAAACGTTTGCCTTTTTGTTTTTTGGAGATTGCTCTCGATCAATTCGCAGTGGAAAACAGTTATTATTCATCAAAATAATCGGTTTGCCGTTGTGGCGGTAATCGTTCACGTCAATATTCGGTAAAAAGTGCTGTTTTTTTCATCGAATGGCGCAAAATATCGAATATATTGAGTGTTTATCCTTGCTCTGCTGAGTAGAATGGGGAAATAAGTGGAGTGAACCTTCACCATCAAACGGATAACTTAAAGGTAGGCCAGAATGTCTTTTGAAGTACTAGAGCAGCTAGAAGCAAAAATTCAAACAGCAGTAGATACAATTGCACTTCTTCAAATGGAAGTGGAAGAGCTTAAAGAAGAGAAACAAGCACTAGCAACAGAAGCTGGTGAGCTTAAAGCAAGCCGTCACGAGCTAGAGCAAAAAACTCAGCAAATGCAGGAAGAGCATTCAGCATGGCAAGATCGCATCCGTAACCTTCTTGGTAAAATGGATGAAGTAGAGTAATCGACTCTTCAGATTTAAAAAAAACGCCCGCTACTCAGTAGCGGGCGTTTTTGTTTGTGTTCTTATGATTTGTTTTATTATTTGAAGCTGAGTGAGAGTTACTCGACGTCTTCTTCCTCGACATCCAAATCGAGTTCTACATCTAGAGGTTCGGCAGAAAGAATGATGCCAGTGTTGTCTGCGTAGAGGTAATCTTCAGGTAAGAAGGTCACGCTGCCAAAGTTCACTGGAACGTCTAATTCACCGACACCTTCTTGGCTCGCACCAACAGGGATAGAAGCCAAGGCTTGGATACCTAGGTTCATGTCTTCAAGCTCATCGACTTCACGAACGCACCCGTAAACCACAATCCCTTCCCACTCATTGTCTTCGGCAAGTAGGGCTATCTCAGCATCGATCAGCGCTTTACGTAGTGAGCCGCCCCCATCGATTAACAACACACGCCCCAGACCGTCTTGCTCTAGTACAGAGCGAATCAAAGCGTTGTCTTCAAAACACTTTAATGTCGTGATCTGTCCTGCGAAGGATGCACGTCCACCGAAGTTGCTGAACATTGGCTCCACGACATCAACTTGATCCAAATATATGTCGCACAGTGCTGAAGTGTTGTATTCCATTAGTATACCTTTTGAACAATGAGCTTACTTTGAGTATATCGGCGCTTGATCCCTTTGCAATGATTAGTCTCATTTAACTCAATAGAGTTTGAGCTACGACAACCCCTGCAAACAATAGGTTAGTGACCAGTGAGCATTTCACAATCACGGGCATCATTGGTGCAATTTGCGCTGGCTTTTCGGTTTCCCAAACGGCTTTGCCATGCTTGTAAACAATAATAATGCTCAGCAAAAACGGCAGGCTGATCCAGACCGGTTTTTCTTGAATAAGCAGGTAGATAGCGAAAGACGCAAGGGCGAGGCCAAGCAGAGCAAAATGATAGTGTTTGGCTTTGCGTTGTCCTAGGCGAACCGCCATGGTGCGCTTACCACATTCGCTGTCGTTTTCGATATCACGCATGTTGTTGATATTGAGTACCGCAACCGCCATCAAGCCACAGCCCAATGCCGGAAGGAATAGGCTTGGTTCAACATGGCCAGTGTGCAAGAAGTAAGTCCCTGAAACACCTAATAAACCGAAGAAGATAAATACCGATAAGTCGCCAAGGCCAATATAGCCATAAGGCTTATTACCGACGGTATAAGCGATGGCAGCAACAATGGCTAATATGCCTAACGCAATGAAAGATAAGATACTTTCAATCGAGGTTAAGGCATGAAAAATAAGAATCAGCCCAGCGACCATAGTAAACACGATGTTGAGGATGATCGCTTGCTTCATGGTTTTCGCTGTTACCGCGCCAGATTGCATGGCACGTGTTGGCCCCAGACGATTTTCGTTGTCTGTGCCTTTTACGGCGTCGCCATAGTCATTGGCTAGGTTCGATAAAATCTGTAATAGGGTGGCGGTTAAAAATGCCAGTAGGGCTATCGATAAAGAAAACTGACCACCGGCGAACGCTAAACTACTTCCTGTAAGAATAGAGACAAGTGCGAGAGGCAGAGTTTTTGGTCGTGCGGCATCAAGCCAGATCAGTAGAGATTGTTTCATCGTAGGTCTAATTCTTTGTAAGTCTTCGTTTCATACTGTGATTTGAGTATACGCCCATTTTTCGGGTAATAAAAAGCCCACTCGAAGGTGGGCCTTGAATTCGCTTATTAGCTGCTATTTCTTTGAGATAGAGCAATAAGTTAGAGTTTGGTGTGCTACAGGATGAAGCGGCTTAGGTCTTCGTCTTCAACGAATTCGCCAAGTTTCGATGTTACGTAAGCTTCATCAATCACTAGCTTGCTGCCAGCTTTGTCTGTTGCTTCGAATGAAATCTCATCCATTAGACGCTCCATCACTGTGTGTAGACGACGCGCACCGATGTTCTCAGTGGTTTCGTTTACGCGCCATGCTGCGTCCGCAATCTGGTTGATGCCATCTTCAGTGAACTCAATGTTGACATCTTCTGTTTTCATTAGGGCAATGTATTGCTCTGTTAGAGATGCTTTTGGCTCAGTTAGGATGCGTTTGAAGTCATGTGCTGATAGTGCTTCAAGTTCTACGCGGATTGGTAGACGACCTTGTAGCTCAGGGATCAGGTCAGATGGCTTAGCCACTTGGAATGCGCCTGATGTGATAAACAAGATGTGGTCAGTTTTAACCATACCGTGCTTGGTTGATACTGTGCTGCCTTCGATAAGAGGCAGTAGGTCACGCTGAACACCTTCGCGAGATACGTCTGGGCCTGAGCTGTCGCCACGCTTACAGATTTTGTCGATCTCATCGATGAATACGATGCCGTTGTTTTCAGCGTTGAAGATCGCGCTCTCTTTCAGCTCTTCTTGGTTCACAAGCTTCGCAGCTTCTTCTTCCGTCAGTGCTTTGAATGCGTCTTTGATTTTCATCTTACGCTTTTTCTTGGTGTCGCCCGCTAGGTTTTGGAACATGCCTTGCAGCTGGTTTGTCATCTCTTCCATGCCTGGAGGTGACATGATTTCAACGCCCATTTGCGGTGCGGCTACATCAACTTCAATCTCTTTGTCATCTAGCTTACCTTCACGCAGTTTCTTGCGGAAAATCTGACGAGTGTTTGAAGAGGTTGTGTCTTCAGTTGATTGCTCGTTCTGACCCCAAGCATCACGCGCTGGTGGTAGAAGGGCATCAAGAATGCGTTCTTCAGCTTGTTCTTCAGCGCGGTATTGTACTTTTTCCATCGCTTGTTGGTGCGTCATCTTGATCGCAACGTCCGTTAGATCACGGATGATGGTTTCAACTTCTTTACCAACGTAACCCACTTCGGTGAACTTAGTCGCTTCTACCTTGATGAAAGGCGCGTTTGCTAATTTCGCTAGGCGGCGAGCGATTTCAGTTTTACCTACACCCGTTGGGCCAATCATCAGGATGTTTTTTGGCGATACTTCAACACGTAGGCTTTCTTCAAGCTGCATACGGCGCCAGCGGTTACGAAGAGCGATAGCCACTGAGCGCTTAGCGTTGTCTTGGCCGATAATGTGGCGATTGAGTTCGTGAACAATTTCGCGAGGAGTCATCTCAGACATGGTTTTTCCTTAATTCTTTAATCACTGTTGAATACAACGTTATTGATGGAAGCGGTCGTTACTCTGGCTTTGGCAGCTCAACGGTGCTTTCTAGTTCTTCAATAGTGTGGTGATGGTTGGTGAAGACACAGATGTCGCCTGCAATGTTCAGCGACTTCTCTGCGATTTCACGCGCATCTAAATCAGTATTTTCTAATAGTGCAGTAGCGGCTGCTTGAGCGAAGTTTCCGCCCGAACCGATCGCAATCAGGTCGTTCTCAGGTTGAACTACGTCACCGTTACCTGTGATGATCAGTGAAGCGGTCTCATCCGCTACTGCTAACAGTGCTTCTAACTTACGTAGAGCACGGTCGCTACGCCAATCCTTCGCTAGCTCAACTGCCGCTTTGGTGAGATGGCCTTGGTGCATTTGCAGCTTGCTTTCAAATTTTTCGAATAGCGTGAAAGCATCAGCCGTACCGCCAGCAAAACCGGCCAGTACTTTGTTGTTGTATAGGCGACGTACTTTACGGGCGTTGCCCTTCATTACTGTATTGCCCAGAGATACTTGTCCATCACCCGCGATGACGACTTTATTATTACGACGTACAGATACAATGGTAGTCACGAGTCGACCTCTTTTGATTATTATTTATGGTTACTACTTATATGTGGCTCCACTATCATGAATTCAAGTGCCACTTTTAATGGTATGTCATATTAAAAAAACTAAATGTTACCAGTTGTTTCAAACATCCATTACCTGTTGAGCCTATGTGTGGCAAGGGTTGGTGGGTTACTAGTTTGTGATAAATATAAAAAAAGATAAAACAAATTTCTAACGTGAAATGGTTAACACTTTTTGTTTGATTTATAAGGAATGATGTTCACTAATCAGTGGTATTCACTGCATAAGGAGTAGTGTGATGAATAGTGACAATATCAGTTTTTTTAATAGAGATATGGATCTGGATGAGCTGTCTATACTGCATCATCTGATGTATCAGGAGGCGGGCGAGTGTTCAACAGAACATCTAAAAAACTCGGTCAACGTTTTTCTTAAACGTCCATTTCCTAACGTTTTAGCGCACTTGGATTTTTTTGGTTACATCGAGATAAATAAGGAGCAGGTCTACCTGACTGACTTTGGGCTTGAGTACTACGAACAAGTACCTCAGTTTCGTTAAAACGCACTCTTTTGATTAACATACTGGTATTGCTTGTGCGATGAACTATTGAACGCTTTCAAACAGCAATAGGGGGAATCCTCTTCCCCCTATTATATATTGAGTTGATTAAGACCCGTCTTTCCAAATAGCGCAAGGTTCAATTTTCGCTCGTTGCAGCTTATGGCGATCGCGTTCTGCGTCACGCTTCAACTTGTATGGCCCTAAAACCACACGGTACCAGCTACTGCCATCTTTCTTGCGGATCTCACTTGAGATACCTTGGAAGGCAATATCCAACTTACGTGCTTCTGCCTGCGACGAGGTTTTGTAAGCGCCACACTGCATGATGTAAGGGATCTTAGAGATCTGTTGCTCTTTGGCTTTTACTTCAATCTCGCGGCTTGGCAGCGTTTCAACGTAGTCCCACTTCTCTTCAGGAGGTGGCGGAATCACTTTCGCTGGTTTTGGCTTAGGTTTTGGTTTGGTTGCCACAGGCGTTGGTGCAGGCGGCTCAGGATCATTACTCAATAGGTAAAGTCCGTAACCAAAACCACCGGCAAGGAGGATCGCCAAAAGACCACTGCGCCAAGGTTTACGGCGAGGGGCTTGTTTTTTGGTCGGTTTTTTCGTGCCACGACCGCGCTTTACATAATCTCTATTAGCCACAAGACAATTCAATAGTTGCTGATTCTGCCCTCATGGTAATCCAGATTGCGCGAGGATAATAGTGCAGAAATGGAAGCGGCACATCAAAATGTGCCGCAGATTTATAAGGGTATTTCTAAGGGTTATATTCGAGGTGGCGCTGTACTGCCTCGAACCACTAATTTAGCTTCAAGCAGACGCGAACCTGCTTGCACATCGTTGCCTTTTAATAGATCAAGCATCATCAACATCGCTTGGCGTCCAATCTCATAACGAGGCTGAGAAATGGTGGTTAGCGGTGGATCGCAGTATTGAGCGAATTGGATGTCATCGAAGCCGACAATCGATAGGTCTTGAGGAACGCGCAAGCCCAGCTTCTTCGTTTCTTGAATCGCACCAATCGCCATCGCATCGTTGTGACAGAAGATAGCTGTAGGTTGTTCAGGAAGTGCCAGTAATTGACGAACCGCTTGAGCGCCCGCTTCAAAGGTGAAGTCACCGACCGTGCTATAGGCTGGATTCATTGAGACTCCGGCGCGACGCAGCGCTTGCTGGTAGCCTTGTTGGCGGAACTTACACAGTGTTGCCGATACTGGTCCTGAAATTTGAGCAATACGCTTATGACCTAACTGAGCTAGGTAGTTCACCGCTTCAAAGGCAGAGGTCAGGTTATCGATGTGTACCGTAGGCAGTTCAAGCTCAGGGGCAAACTCACACGCCATTACCATCGGCGGTAAATTCTTTTGTTCAGGTTTGCTGACATCAAACGGATGGTCAGTACCCAGCAGCAACATGCCGTCGGCTTGTTTGGTGAAAACTAAGTTAACAAACGAAGACTCGCGCTTCTTTTGCTGGCCGCTATCACCCAGTAGAACAAGGTAATCATTTTCTACTGCGGCATCTTCGATACCACGAATGATCTCGGCGAAATAAGGGTCACAGATATCAGGAACAATAGTGATGATGGTTTTTGATTCGTTGCGACGTAAGTTTCTAGCTAATGTATTGGGTGAGTATCCAGCTTCAAGTACTGCTGTTTCCACTCGTTTGCGAGTCGAAACTGAGACTTTCTCAGGGTTCATCAATGCACGTGATACCGTGGCTGTTGAGACGCCTGCTAGCTGGGCAACATCCTTCATTGTCGCCATAAATTAAACCCTCTTTTAAGTTCCTTTGCCGCCTAAGCATCTAAGGCGTGAATAATAAATGTAATCGAATAGATATTATGAAAGTGTTGCTAACACTTTTTTTATTGCAATATTTTATTCGTTTAATCCGTGTAAAGTTACGGCTAGATTAACAAAAATCACATGACTAGTGTGAAGTTGCTCACGAGAAATATGAAATATTTGTGAACAAACTTATCATTATTTTTAACCCAAGTGGGTTTAACTCAAATCTTGCGGCTCAATATCGAGTGACCAGCGAACTTTTTTCGCAGCAGGTAACATATTGATGGCCGGCTTGGCACTCATCAATAGCTTCTGCATTAACGAGCGCGTCTGAGTTTGTAAGATTAACTGCCAGCGCGATTTGCCCGCTCGTTTTGCTAACGGAGCCGGGGTTGGCCCTAACACCATGCAATATTGGTCAAACAGCGGGTGCGATTCCAATGTGTGACGAACCTGACGCAAGAACTCTTCCACCAAGCGAGTGTCATTGGCTTCTGCTCTAAACAGCGTCATAAAGGTATAGGGCGGTAACATTGCCTGCTTACGTTCTGCCAGCGCCGTCTGAGCAAAGTGGTTATAGTCTTTGTGTAGCAAGGCTTGCAACAACCCATGTTCTGGGTGGTGAGTCTGTAAGATCACTTCACCGGGTTTGCTTGCTCGTCCTGCGCGTCCCGCTACTTGGATGAATAGCTGCGCAAGACGTTCAGAGGCACGGAAGTCACTACTATATAAAGAGCCATCCACATCCAATAACGCCACAAGTGTCACGTCAGGGAAATGGTGACCCTTAGCAAGCATCTGCGTGCCGATAAGAATTTGGAATTCACCCTTACGAATCGACTCGAGTGCGCTTTCTAAGCTGCCTTTACGGCGGGTGCTGTCGCGGTCAATACGAATGGTTTTGTATTCAGGGAATAGTTGACCAAGTTGAGCTTCTAACTGCTCGGTCCCGACACCCACTGTCACTAAGTTTGCAGACCCACAGCCTTGGCAATTGTGCACGATATGCTGCTGAGAACCACAGTGGTGGCAGCGCATCTCATTGCTGTATTGGTGATAGGTGTAGTAAGCATCGCAACGTTTACACTCGGCTGTCCAACCACAATCGTGACACATTAATGCCGGAGAAAACCCTCGACGATTGAGGAACAGCATCACTTGGTTGCCAGCTTTGAGGTGTCTTTGCATCTCTGCAATTAACGACGCAGACAAACCACTTTCTAGATATTCACCTTTAACATCCAACACCTTATTGGTGGTCGGCAGTGCGACACCTGCACGTGAAGTCAGGGTGAGATAACTGTATTTACCTATTTGAGCGTTGTGCAGTGTTTCAAATGCTGGAGTTGCAGAGCCTAACACAACCGGGATCTGCGCTTTGTGCGCACGCATGATCGCCACATCACGAGCGTGGTAGCGCAGGCTATCTTGCTGTTTATAAGACGCGTCGTGTTCTTCATCGACAATGATAATACCTAGGTCAGCAAATGGCGTGAACAGAGCTGAACGGGTACCAATCACGATGCCTGCTATTTTATCGCGCGCCGATAACCACGCATTCAGGCGTTCTGAATCGTTTAAACCTGAGTGGATAACCTCAACAGGCACATTAAAGCGTCGCTTAAAGCGGTTAATCGTTTGAGGAGTGAGACCAATCTCGGGCACGAGCACTAACGCTTGTTTACCTTGATCGAGAATCGGCTTAATCATATTCAGGTAAACCTCGGTCTTACCTGAGCCAGTAACGCCCTCTAACAGGAAACAACCAAAGTCGGTTTGGCTATTTACGGTCGCAATCGCGATGGCTTGTTCGGCATTGAGCTTAGGTTTGTCTTGGTCATTCTCAAGTTCAACTGGCCATGGCTGACGTTTTGGCTTTTTCTCTACTGATTCAATCCAGCCTTTCTCTTCTAGCGTTTTGAGTACGGCACTGCCAACTTCTTCATCAATGAACTCTTGATGAGGAACCGGACCGTGCTCAAGCATGTGCATCACTTTGGCTTGCTTGACCGCGCGACCAAAACCTTGCATCAGTTGGTCTTTGCCTGATGGTGTTAACTGCCACTCAACCAGCGTCGCGAAGTCGGCGGCTTTGCCTTTTCTTAGAGCGCTCGGAAGGGCGTTAGCAAAGGTTTCGCCAAGAGGGTACTGATAAAACTGACTGCACCACATTAATAGTGAATAGACAGATTCCGGCCAAACAGGCTGATTATCTAACAAGGCTTTAATCGGTTTGAGCTTGTCTAGCTCGAATTCAGATTCGTTAACCAGAGCCGTGACAATCCCAGTTAAGGTTTGTCGTCCAAAAGGCACAGAGACGCGACCACCAATAATCGGGAATAGGTGGTTTGGAATCTTGTAATCGAACTGCTTGTCGAGTGGAACAGGCAGCGCCACACGGGCAATCATTGGACGCATAAAGGGACGGCTTTATCTGAATTGACGAGAGCGAACAGTCTAAAGGATAAGGCGGTTAAATTCGAGAAGCAGTTTGAATGTGATGTGGCAGAGAAGCGGGTGAGGTTGGGGCCAAGCCAAGAATCACAGCCAGCGAAGGAAATAACGCCGATATTGGCGAAAAATGTATCAAATCAGTTGATCCTGCTTTATAGATTCATTACTATACTGCGCCTTAAAGGTATGGCTTCATCACTCTTTTGTGTCGATGCGGTGTCTTTATTTCTTTTTTTAAACTACGTGTGGTGTGCGGCTTAGAATCGTATAGCGACACGGCCTACTTGAGGTTATCCCATGAAAGCTGGAATCCACCCAGAATACAAAGCAGTTACTGCAACTTGTTCTTGCGGCAACACATTTGAGTTCAACTCAACGCTAGCAAAAGAATCAATCCACCTAGACGTATGTGACAAATGTCACCCGTTCTACACTGGTAAGCAACGTATCGTAGATACTGGCGGCCGTGTTGATCGCTTCAACAAGCGTTTCGGTGCTCTTTCTAGCAAGAAGTAATTCTCGCTATTTAGACATGAAAAAGGACACTTCGGTGTCCTTTTTTGTTGCCTGTAATTTGAGAAAGCACTGACTTCTATTCAAGCATCACTCTCACCCAACGATAAGTTGCCTCTCTATTCTATTTCAGGGCAATTCCTTGCGTATCTCTCTTCACCAAAATTCAGCACGAAACTTCAACAAGCGATAGTAATTTCAACTGCTCACTGGTCTTATTAGTAGTGAAATCTCGTTTTTTAATGAGACAGAGGCTTCAACCACCTAGGAACTTTGAAGTACATCCATTAACATGAACAAGATCCCCCAAATAATAATATCCTAGGAACCTACACCTATGTCTGAAGACAGCAGCCAAGCTCAATCCTCTCAAGAATTATCACCTCAAGAACAATTCCGTCAGCAAGCTCTTGATTACCATGAGTTCCCAATTCCAGGCAAAATTGCCGTAGAACTGACGAAGCCTGCAAACTCTGCAGAAGACCTAGCACTTGCATACAGCCCAGGCGTGGCTGAGCCTGTTCGCGAGATCGCACAGAACGTTGATAACGTTTATAAGTACACAGGTAAAGGCAACATGGTTGCAGTTATCTCTAACGGTACAGCGATTCTTGGCCTAGGTAACCTTGGCCCTATTGCTTCTAAACCTGTTATGGAAGGCAAAGCGCTCCTGTTTAAGCGTTTTGCTGGTTTAGATTCTATCGATATTGAAGTAAAACACCGCACAATCGATGAGTTCGTTGATACAGTTGCGAATATCGCAGATACATTCGGCGGTATTAACCTGGAAGACATCAAAGCACCAGACTGTTTTGAGATTGAACGCCGCCTGATTGAACGTTGTGATGTTCCGGTATTCCACGATGACCAACACGGTACTGCGATTGTAACGGCAGCGGGTATGCTGAATGCGATCGAGCTTCAAGGTAAGAAACTTGAAGAGTGTAAGATCGTTTGTTTAGGTGCTGGCGCAGCGGCGGTTGCTTGTATGGAACTACTGATTAAGTGTGGCGCTCAGCGTGAAAAAATCTACATGCTTGACCGTAAAGGTGTGATCCATACTCGTCGTGATGACCTAAACGAATACAAAGAGCTGTTCGCAAATAACACTGATAAGCGTACGCTTGAAGATGTTATCGAAGGCGCTGACCTGTTCTTGGGTGTATCGGGGCCGAATCTACTGCCTGCTGAAGCACTAACGCTGATGGCTGATAAGCCTGTTGTGTTTGCATGTTCAAACCCAGATCCAGAGATCAAGCCTGAGCTTGCACACGAAGTTCGTTCTGACCTAATCATGGGTACAGGCCGCAGTGATTACCCTAACCAAGTAAACAACGTACTTTGTTTCCCATTCATTTTCCGTGGTGCACTAGACGTGCGTGCGAGCGAAATTAATGACGAAATGAAGCTAGCGGCGGTTAAAGCGATTCGTGAACTGGCGAAAGAAGAAGTTCCAGCTGAAGTACTAGCAGCTGCGGGCGAGACTGCACTGGAGTTCGGTAAGGGTTACATCATTCCTAAGCCAATGGACCCACGTCTACTTCCTCGCGTAGCACGAGCAGTTGCGGAAGCGGCTGTTGAATCTGGCGTAGCTCGTATCGAGATGCCTGCTAACTATATGGCTTAATAGCTGTTGCTCTATTGAGCCAAAAAGAATAATAAAAAACCGACTCATCTGGAGTCGGTTTTTTTATGTCTATCATTCACAGCGCAATCATAAAAAGCTATGCGCGATGTGATAAATAAGGTTCAGCTAGAGCGAATCAATAATGAAGGCAGTGACTGAGTTGTTTTTATTCTTCGTCAAACGCTTCGAACTCGATACCCATCTCTGTCATCAGCTTTTTCACTTCAGCAGGAATATCGTCTGGGCGGTCTTTACGAAGGTCTTCATCCGTTGGTAGTGGTTGGCCTGTGTACGCATGTAGAAAGGCTTCGCACAGTAGCTCACTGTTTGTTGCATGGCGTAGGTTATTAATCTGGCGGCGAGTACGCTCGTCAGTAAGAACCTTTAACACTTTTAGAGGGATAGAAACTGTAATTTTCTTTACTTGTTCGCTTTTCTTTCCATGCTCAGCATATGGGCTTATGTATTCACCATTCCAGTCGGCCATTGCGTACCTTCATCACTTTAGTTGTTAGAATAAATTAATAGTGGTGATTTTAGCGGGATTTACTGCCATAAGCAAAGACATATAGACGTCTAGAAGTGTTGACGTCTCACGTTTATGAAAGTAAAGTGAATAACATATATCTAACACAGCCGCAAAATGCCGACAAGCCGCTGTGATTCTCAGACGCAAAACTTGTAAGGAAGCACCTATGAGCAGCCGGAAGCCAGCAACAATCGCAGTACGTACTGGTATCGAGTCAGACACGCAACACCATGCCGTTGTCCCACCCATTTATCTTTCGACTAACTATGGGTTTCCCGCTTTTGGTGAAGTGCCAAAGTACGATTACACCCGTTCTGGTAACCCAAACCGCGGTTTATTAGAGACGGCACTGTTTGAGCTTGAATCAGGCAAAGGCGCGGTTGTGACTAACTGTGGTACTTCGGCGCTTAACTTATGGGTTTCGGCTTTCTTAGGCGGCGATGATCTTATTATTGCACCGCACGATTGCTACGGCGGTACTTACCGTCTGTTTAACACTCGCTCGCTAAAAGGTGACTTCAAAGTTCTGTTCGTTGATCAATCGGATCAAGCAGCGCTGGATGCGGCGCTCGCGCTTAAGCCAAAGTTGATCTTAATTGAAACCCCATCGAATCCACTGGTTCGCGTGGTTGATATTGCAGAAACTTGCCGTAAAGCGAAAGAGGTTGGTGCTCTGGTTGCTGTCGACAACACGTTTTTGACACCTGTGTTCCAAAAGCCTTTAGAGCTGGGTGCTGATTTTGTTATCCACTCAACCACTAAGTACATCAATGGACACTCAGATGTTATTGGTGGCGTTGTGGTCACTAAGACAGAAGAACACGCTGAAGAGTTAGCATGGTGGGGCAACTGTATTGGTGCGACCGGCACACCATTTGATAGCTACATGACTTTACGTGGTATTCGTACGCTAGGTGCGCGTATGCGAGTTCACGAAGAAAGCTCACGTGAAATTCTAGCGTCTCTGCAGCAACAAGATCTTGTTGGCACTATTTACCACCCAAGCCTTCCTGAACATCCGGGTCATGATATCGCGAAGAAACAGCAATCGGGCTTTGGTTCCATGCTCAGTTTTGAGTTTGCGGGCTCATTCGAGGCGCTTAAATACTTTGTTGATAAGTTAGAGCTGTTTTCTTTGGCAGAATCATTGGGCGGTGTTGAAAGCCTGATTTGTCACCCTGCGTCGATGACTCACCGCGCGATGGGTGAAGAAGCCTTAGCAGAAGCGGGTGTTTCTCAGCAACTACTGCGTCTATCTGTTGGCCTTGAAGATGCAGAAGACCTAATCGATGACCTCAAGCAAGCGTTTGAAAGAACACAGCGCTTTATCGCTGAAGGGGAGGGTTAATAATGGCAACCTTTCGCCAGCTACATAAATTTGGTGGCAGCAGTTTAGCGAATCCTGAATGTTACCAACGCGTGGTCAACATTCTTAGAGAATACTCATCAGCATCTGATTTGGTGGTGGTATCGGCAGCAGGCAAAACAACCAACCGTTTGATTGAATTTGTTGAAGCGCTCGACAAAGATGGTCGTATTGCCCATGAATGCCTACAAGCACTTCGTCAGTTCCAACTCGATCTGATTGAAGCACTGCTTGAGGGTGAATCAGCCGCACAACTTACTTCAACCATTCAACAAGAATTTACCGCTTTGGGTGAGCTAACGGCTCCCTTGAGCGAAGCACAAAAAGCAAAAGTGCTTGGACACGGTGAGGTTTGGTCTTCACGTCTACTCGCGGCTTTGTTGTGCCAGCATGATTTACAAGCCGTTGCTCAAGATGCGCGTGCTTTTTTACGTGCAGAAGTGGGCGCTCAGCCTGAAGTCGACCGCGCACGTTCTTACCCTCTGATCAAAGAAGCCTTGGCGCAGCATGCACATTGCCGCGTGGTGATTACGGGCTTTATGGCTCAGAACTGCGAGGGTGAAACGGTATTGCTTGGCCGTAACGGTTCGGATTACTCAGCAACCGTGATTGGTGCTTTGGCTGAAGTTGAACGCGTGACGATTTGGAGTGATGTGGCAGGCGTTTACAGCGCTGACCCTCGTCTGGTTTCAGATGCGTGTCTATTGCCTCTACTTCGCCTTGATGAAGCCAGCGAATTGGCTCGTCTTGCCGCTCCAGTGCTTCACAGCCGAACGCTACAGCCTGTGGCTCAAAGTGCTATGGATCTCAGCTTACGCTGCAGCTATCAGCCGGAGGCGGGCTCTACACAGATCGAGCGTGTACTGGCATCGGGTCGTGGCGCAAAAATCATTACCTCTTTGGATGAAGTGCTTATCGTGCAACTGACCTTTGGTCACGGCCATGATTTCGACCGTCTAGAGAGTGAAGTGCTTGAAGGGCTTAAGCGTGCTCAACTTGAGCCGCTTGCTTATGAGCTTGAACCGGATCAACACTGTTTGCGTCTTGCCTACACAGAAGAGATCGCTGGTGGTGCATTAGAATATCTCCAAGACCATGCGATTGAAGCTGAGATTAAGCTAAAAGAAGGTTTCTCTCTGATTGCTGCAGTGGGTGCGGGTGTGACTAAGAACCCTAATCATTGCTACGGTTTCTACCAGCAGCTTAAGAGCTCGCCGGTTGAGTTCATCTCAGAAGCGAACTCAGGCTTAAGCTTGGTGGCTGTGATTCGTAAGAGTGAAACATCAAGTCTAGTGAAAGGCATTCATTCTCAACTGTTCCAAGCGCAGAAGCGTGTTGCGATTGCCTTGTGTGGTAAGGGCAATATTGGTTCAAGCTGGTTAAGCCTGTTTGCTGAGCAAAAAGCGGAACTTGAAAAGCGCCGTGGAATGAACTTTGAATTGGTTGCCGTGGTTGATAGCCAAACCTATTGGTTTGACGATCAAGGCATTGATGCGACGTCTGTTAGTAAGCGTTTTGATGATGAAGCGATTGCTAATAATGGTAACGATTGGTTAGAGCGCTTAGGTTCGATTCAGGGTTACGATGAAGCGGTGGTTCTTGATGTTACAGCGAGCCCAGTGCTTGCAGCAAAATATCTGCAAATCGCACAACAAGGCATTCATTTGATCTCGGCCAACAAGGTTGCAGGCTCTGCATCAAGTGAGTATTACCATCAGGTGCAAGATGCGTTTGCTAAGATCAGCCGTCACTGGTTATACAACGCGACCGTTGGTGCAGGTTTGCCGATTAACCACACGGTACGCGACCTGCGTGAGAGTGGCGATGACATCATTGCGTTGTCTGGCATTTTCTCAGGCACGTTGTCTTGGTTGTTCCAACAGTTTGATGGCACAGTACCGTTCAGTGAGTTGGTCGACTTAGCATGGCAACAAGGCCTTACTGAACCAGACCCACGTGCTGACTTAGATGGTTCAGACGTAATGCGTAAGTTGGTGATTCTAGCGCGTGAATCTGGTTTGGATATCGAACCTGAAAACGTAAAAGTGGAATCGCTCGTACCTGCAGAGCTGCAAGATCTATCTGTGGATGACTTCTTCGACAAAGCTTCTGTACTGAGCGAAGAGCTGGCTGAGCGTTTAGAAAAAGCGCACTCTCAGCAGAAGGTTTTACGTTACGTAGCGCGTTTAGAGAAGAACGGCAAGGCAACGGTCGGTGTGGAGGCGTTGTCGAAAGAGCATGCGCTGGCTAACTTACTGCCTTGCGATAACATCTTTGCGATTGAGAGCAAATGGTACAAAGATAATCCATTGGTTATTCGTGGCCCAGGAGCGGGGCGTGAAGTGACGGCAGGTGCAATTCAATCTGATCTAAACAGAATGTCTAGCCTGTTTTAAATTCTAAATAGCATACTATTCACTAAGATAAATAAGGCTGGAAGCACGATGTGTTTTTCAGCCTTTTTTTTACATTATTTCTTCTTGGCAACTCACCTATCGACTTGAGTTTTTCTCACGATCTACTTGAGAAAAATTCATAATGGATCTGTTGACATTAAATCGTATTCAATACATTCTACAGACATATAGACGTCTAAACGTCGTTTGAGGATTTGAGTTTTAGTGGTTGTTTTTGCCACAGGGAGAGTAAGATGGGATACACACACGCAGGCCATATCGACGCTTTAAATCAGAATATCGCTGAGCTTTCTGACAACATCAATGTGTCATTTGAGTTTTTTCCACCAAGCAGTGAGAAGATGGAAGAGACCTTGTGGAATTCTGTTCACCGTCTTAAAACACTCCAACCAAAATTTGTATCAGTAACCTACGGTGCAAACTCGGGTGAGCGTGATCGTACCCACTCAATTATTAAAGAAATTAAGAACCAAACAGGCCTAATTGCTGCACCACACTTAACGTGTATTGATGCTAGCCGTGAAGAGCTGATTCAAATTGCTGATGATTACTGGGCAAATGGCATTGAGAGCATTGTTGCGTTGCGTGGTGATATCCCAGCAGGCGGTGGCGCTCCAGATATGTATGCATCTGACTTGGTTGAGCTGCTTAAATCTCGCCACGACTTTGATATCTCTGTTGCAGCTTTCCCTGAGGTTCACCCTGAAGCAAAAAGTGCTCAATCAGACCTTATTAACCTGAAGCGTAAAGTGGATGCTGGCGCTAACCGTGCCATCACGCAATTCTTTTTTGATGTAGAAAGTTACTTACGTTTCCGTGATCGCTGTGTGGCGGCAGGTATCGATGTTGAAATCGTACCGGGCATCTTACCTGTTTCTAACTTCAAGCAAGCATCTCGCTTTGCTGCGATGAACAACGTAAAAGTACCGGGCTGGATGGCGAAGCAGTTTGAAGGTTTGGATGATGATCCAACGACTCGTCAGCTTGTTGGTGCTAGCCAAGCAATTGATATGGTTCGTACACTGAGCCGTGAAGGTGTGAAAGATTTCCACTTCTACACGCTAAACCGTGCAGAAATGACTTATGCACTTTGCCATACGCTAGGTGTTCGTCCGCAAGTCGCTGCGCTGTAAGAAAAGTCTAAGAAGTAAAGCCTAAGCACTTGTAAAAAGCCTCTGGCAGTAACATTTCAAATCCTATAGATACAAAAAAGGCTTGGACTCATAGAGTTCAAGCCTTTTGCTTTTCTAGCTTAACTTAAGCTAGAGCGCCAAGTTCAAGCAGTACTTCTTCAGCCCATACAATCCATGCTTCACGGATAAGTAGGTTACGACGAAGTGTTAGACGCTCAAGGCGTGCTTGCTTGTCTAGTGTCGATGGCGTTGCGTAGTAAGCTGCTTCGATTTCACGGTAGTGAGAAACCAGTTTGCGAGACTCTTCTACTAGCTCAGCAAGTTGTACACGGTAAGCGTCAGAAGGTTGTACAGCACAAGCCATTAGCTTAGCTGAGAACTCGTCACGAACGGTTGGGTGTGCAGTTGGTTGTTCAAACCATTCACCTAGCGCGCCACGGCCAGCATCAGTGATAGAGTAAACTTTACGATCAGGTTTGCCTTCTTGAGGCTCAAGCACGCAAGTTACCTGGTCGTTCTGAGCCATTTTATTTAGCTCGCGGTAAACTTGTTGATGGCTAGCTTTCCAGAAGTAACCAATGCTTGCGGAGAATTCTTTTGTGATATCGTAACCAGTAGCATCGCGTGTACTTAAAACGGTTAGAATTACGTGTGGTAATGACATGTCTGAAATCCAAATGGTAAACAGTAAACAAATACTTAAACAACAAGTGTGCTTCTAATGGCACGTTATATTGGTTATGTCTAAGTAGCACCAACTCATCGGTTGGTTATGTCACCTTACAAAGCCGTTTATCACCTAGGTTGACCAGTTTATTGGTCAAGATGCTGCAGATTATTTTTTGGAGTGTTTCCGCAGCGGAGCAGTAGTATATCTAAATAATAAGCATAAAGTAGAATACATGGACAAAATAACCCAAAAAACTGACAAAAAACTCACTATTGCTTATTTTGTGAAATAAAAAGGTCGCACTAGGCGACCTTTTGTCTGTTGAATGGTAGGAATCACTAATTAACCAGTGTTTCGCATGCCTGCTGCAATGCCTGCAATCGTCACCATTAGCGCTTCTTCAAGCTCTGCTGGTGGTGTTTCACACTTACGAGTACGGTAAAGCAGTTCAGCTTGAAGCATGTTTAGTGGCTCAACGTAGATGTTACGTAGGCGGATTGACTCAAGTCCCCAAGGGTCGCTCTGCATTAGGTTCTCGTTGTTCTCAACATTTAGCACGGCTTTGATGTCTTTTTGCAGCTGTTCACGCAGTAACTCACCTAATGGTAATAGCTCTTCGTCAACAAGGCGTTGGTCGTAGTACTTAGCGATTTCCATGTTGCACTTCGAGTACACCATTTCCAACATACCGAGACGGGTAGAGAAGAACGGCCACTCGCGACACATCTCTTCGAGCAGGGCTTGATGGCCTTGATCTACAGAGTACTGAATCGCTTCACCAGCGCCTAACCATGCAGGCAGTACCAAACGGTTTTGGCTCCAAGAGAAGATCCATGGAATCGCACGTAGGCTTTCTACGCCGCCGTTCGGGTTACGTTTCGCAGGGCGAGAGCCAAGAGGCAGTTTACCTAGCTCCAGTTCAGGTGTCGCTTGACGGAAGTAAGGTACGAATTTCTCTTCGCCACGAACCACGTTGCGGTAAGCCTCACAAGATACTTGAGATAGCACTTCCATTAGGTCGCGCCACTCTTGTTTTGGCTCAGGTGGCGGCAGAAGGTTCGCCTCTAGAATCGCGCTTGCGTAAAGGTTGAAGCTGTTTACAGCAACGTCTGGTAAGCCAAGTTTAAAGCGGATCATTTCGCCTTGCTCTGTTACACGTAAACCGCCTTTCAAGCTCTTAGGTGGCTGAGAAAGAAGAGCAGCGTGCGCCGGAGCACCACCACGACCAACTGTACCGCCACGACCGTGGAATAGAGTCAGTTCAATGCCTTCTTCGTCGCAAACCTTAACCAGCTTGTCCATCGCATCGTATTGCGCCCAACCTGCAGACATTACGCCCGCATCTTTCGCTGAGTCAGAGTATCCAATCATCACCATTTGATGGTTTTGGATAAAGCCACGGTACAAGTCGATGCTCATTAGCTGCTTCATTACCGCTTCTGAGTTGTTCAAGTCGTCTAGCGTTTCGAACAGTGGGCACACGTCCATGCGATACGGGCAACCACACTCTTGCAGTAGTAAGTGAACAGCCAGTACATCTGATGCAGTACGAGCCATAGAAATTACGTAAGCACCGAAGGCTTCACGAGGTTGAGCAGCAATAACCTTGCAGGTGTCTAAAACCTCTTTAACCTGTTCAGATGGCTCCCAATCGCGAGGAAGAAGCGGACGCTTAGAGCTTAATTCATTGGTTAAGAAAGCAATCTTGTCTTGCTCGTTCCATTGGTCGTAGTCGCCAATGCCTAGGTAGCGAGTCAGTTCAGACAGTACATCTGAGTGACGAGTACTTTCTTGACGAACATCGAGACGAACTAGGTGTACACCGAACGCTTTTAGGCGGCGCAGAGTATCAAGCAGAGAACCGTCTGCGATTACGCCCATGCCACATTCGTGCAGCGATTGGTAACATGCGTAAAGCGGTGTCCAAAGTTGGTCGATGTTCTGTAGTGTTTCTTTCTTCGGAACCTCTGTGTCATGCAATTTTGCATCCAGCACTTCTAGCGTGTTGTTCAGTAGAGTGCGTAGGTTCTTCAGGATTGCACGGTAAGCTTCGTGTTCATCACCTGCTAGCTCACGAACGGCATCATTACACTTAGTCATCGACAGTTCGGTAATCAGCTCGTTTACGTCGCCTAAGTAAAGATCGGCAGCTTTCCAACGAGATAGGCGCAGAACTTCCTTAGTGATGGTGTGCGTTACGAATGGGTTACCATCGCGATCACCGCCCATCCAAGATGAGAAGTGTACCGGGCGCGCATCAATTGGTAGACCTTCACCAAGATAACCTTTTAGTCGGCCATCCATTTCACGTAGGAAGTCAGGAACGGCTTCCCATAGAGAGTTTTCTACAACCGCAAAGCCCCACTTAGCTTCATCAAGTGGCGTTGGGCGTTGTTGACGAATCACATCTGAGTGCCAACCTTGAGCGATCAGTTGCTCTAGGCGGCGTTCGGTTTTCACGCGCTCTTTGTGTGATAGGTCGCTTAATTCTAATTTAGACAGACACTCGTTGATCTTAACTAGCTTGTTGATCATGGTGCGACGAGTGATTTCTGTTGGGTGTGCAGTCAGAACGAGTTCAATGTTCAGGTCGCGAACGGCTTGAGCCGCGTCTAGCTTGCTGATGTCATTCTGGTTTAATTTGGAAAATAGAGATTGCAGCACGTCTGGTTCACAAACATGCTCCTCACAGTGGCGAGAGATGGTGTGGTACTGCTCTGCCATGTTGGTGAGGTTGAGAAATTGGTTAAATGCACGAGCAACAGGAGTGAGTTGTTCGTTCGGCAGGTTTTTGATTTCTTCAACTAGGCTGTCACGGTCAGCTTTGTTGCCTGCGCGGGCGGATTTGGAAAGTTTACGGATAGTCTCCACTTTCTCTAAGATAACGTCACCATGTGCATCTTGGATTGTGTTACCTAGCAAGCGTCCCAGCATGCTTACGTTACTCTTGAGAGCGGCGTATTTCTCGTTCATTGTCATCCTGCCTCGTAAAAAAATTACATCCATTGTTCCTTGTTAAGTACACAATCTAGCGAAAAGTGCTGTATCTAGTCAAATAAAGCATTCTAAGTTTGCAATTATTAGTTTTCGAAATGCGGGAGGAGTAAATTTCCCAATAGTTCGGAATTAAAGTGAAATTTAATTACAAGATCAGGCTGTGTCTGGGATAACAGAATAAAAGCCACCTTTTCGGGTAGCTTTTATACGAAAATATTGGAAGAAAAGTAATAACTAGAAACAATATTTGCGGATCGACTTACTCAGAACATCAATCGTTGGATCGATAAAATCGAAGCTTAGGAACTCATCTGGTTGGTGAGCTTGGTCGATTGAGCCTGGACCCAGCACTAAGGTTGGGCAAAGTTCTTGAAGGAAAGGTGCTTCTGTACAGTAGTTCACGGTTTGTGATTCAGTTTCGCAAACTGATTCCATGCCACCGATAAATGGATGGTCATGTTGGCACTCGTAACCCGGGATAGGTTCGTGCAGTGGCGTAATCTCAATTCTGCCCGGCCATTTTGCTTCTACTTCTTTGAGTGCGCTGCGCAGCATGTTATCCAAACCATCTAAGCTGATACCCGGTAAAGGACGTACATCGTAGTGCAGCTCACAGCAACCACAGATACGGTTCGCGCTGTCGCCACCGTGAATATGGCCAAGGTTTAGAGTGGGGCTTGGAATTGCGAAACCCGGGTGGTGATATTCTTTGACTAGCTTGTCACGCAGTTGCATTAAAGCGAACAACACTTCATGCATGATCTCGATGGCGTTGACACCTAATGCAGGATCAGAAGAGTGACCTGATTTACCCGTTACTCGCACAGCGTTAGCAACATGGCCTTTATGGCCACGAATCGGCACAAGGCTGGTTGGCTCACCAATAATGCAGTAATCCGGTTTAAACGGTGCATTTTCAGTGAAATGACGCGCACCCAGCATGGTGGTCTCTTCGTCACAGGTTGCCAATACATATAGCGGCTTGGTCTGTTTGCTCCAATCCATCTTCTTTGCCGCTTCATAAACGAAAGCGAAAAAGCCTTTCATATCGGCTGTGCCTAATCCATAGAAGCGATTGTTGTGTTCTGTTAGTGCGTGAGGGTCGAAGTTCCAACGTCCTTCATCAAATGGCACTGTGTCGCTGTGTCCTGCGAGTAGCAAGCCACCTTCGCCCGATCCCATCTTAGCGACCATATTATGCTTGCCGGGTTCGACTTCCACGACTTCAACGCTAAAGCCTACGTCTTTAAACCATTGAGCCATTTTTTCGATCACTTTCTCGTTGCCATGATCCCAGCTTGGATCGGTCGAGCTAATAGAGTCTGTGGAAATTAGGCCTTTGTAGACCTCAAGAAAACTCGGTAATTGCATAATAACTTCACTTCTACTATTGACAGGAAAACCATAAGTCGGTAAAACACATATTAAATCATATTTAATGCATAAGAAATCAAATAAAGCTAAAAATTAAGTATGAATAGTCAAATTTGAAATGTAACTTACCTCAAAAATGGATGTGTTGAGATGTTGAAAACCACGATCATTGGCGCAAGCGGCTACACAGGAGCAGAACTGGCTCTAATGATAAACAGACACCCTGAGCTCACGCTATCAGGTTTATATGTCTCAGCCAATAGTGTAGACGCAGGTAAACCTATTGCGGCACTGCACGGTAAGTTAGCTGGTTTGATTGATATGCCAGTACAACCTTTAACAAATCCGGAAGAAGTAGCTAAACAGTCTGATGTGATTTTCTTAGCAACGGCACACGAGGTTAGTCACGACCTAGCGCCAATCTTTCTAGAGAACGATTGCCAAGTCTTCGACCTATCGGGAGCATTCAGAGTTAAAGGCGAAAACTTCTATCAAGAGTTTTACGGTTTTGAACATCAACACGAACAATGGCTAGACAAAGCGGCTTACGGTTTAGCGGAATGGAACGAACAAGAAATTAAAGAAGCTCAGCTTGTCGCTGTCGCGGGTTGTTACCCAACGGCATCACAACTGGCGATTAAACCTTTGGTTGAAGCCAAGTTACTGGATGAAAACCAATGGCCAGTGATTAACGCGACTAGCGGTGTGACTGGTGCAGGCCGCAAGGCGACGATGGTTAACAGCTTCTGCGAAGTAAGCCTGCAAGCTTATGGCGTCTTCAATCACCGTCATCAACCTGAAATGGCTGCACATTTAGGATGTGATGTGATTTTCACTCCACACCTCGGCAACTTTAAGCGCGGTATTTTAGCGACCATCACCATGAAACTGGCTGAAGGCGTGACAGAACAACAGATACAAGATGCCTTTGAACAAGCTTACCAAGGTAAACCAGCAGTGAGACTACTCGAAGAGACACTGCCAAGAATTCAAGATGTAGAACAGACACCTTTCTGCGACTTGGGTTGGAAGGTTCAAGGTCAACACATCATCGTTGTTTCAGCGATTGATAACTTATTAAAGGGTGCATCTAGCCAAGCGATGCAGTGTTTAAATTTACGTTATGGTTTTGCGCCATTAACTGCGTTAGTGTAAGGAAATCTAGATATGAGCCTTAATAATCAACCATTAATCATAAAGTTAGGTGGCGCAGCGCTATCTTGTGGTGAAACACTTAGCAAGTTATTTGGTGCTATCTCTGCTTACCAACAACAGGCACAACGACCAATCGTGATTGTTCACGGTGGCGGTTACCTTGTTGATGATTTGATGAATAAGTTGAACCTAGAAACCGTTAAGAAAGAAGGGCTACGTGTTACTCCTTATGATCAGATCCCTGTTATCGCTGGCGCGCTAGCGGGCACGGCCAACAAACTACTTCAAGGTCAGGCAATTAAAGACGGTATCAATGCCGTTGGTTTGAGCCTTGCAGATGGTGGTTTATGCAAAGTGAGCGAACTGAACCCTGAACTGGGCGCGGTAGGAAAAGCGGAGCCGGGCGACTCAACCGTTCTGCAAGCGATTCTTAATGCGGGCGCACTGCCAATCATTAGCTCAATTGGTCTTACTGAGCAAGGTCAACTGATGAACGTCAATGCCGACCAAGCTGCGGTTGCCGTTGCGGGCGCACTTGATGCTGAACTGGTACTGCTTTCTGATGTAAGTGGTGTGTTGGATGGCAAAGGCCACCTCATTCCAAGTCTTAATCAACAGCAAGCCGATGACCTTATTGCCGGCAAAGTGATTACCGACGGCATGATCGTTAAGGTTCAAGCTGCACTAGAAGCCGCTAACGACCTTGGACGACCAATCGAAGTTGCCACTTGGCGATACCCAGAAAAGCTAACACAACTGTTTTCAGGTAAAAGCATAGGAACACAGTTTTTACCTCAGTAGGTCTCACAACGAGTCACTACTTAAAGAATTTAGACAAATTAAATAAACATATAATTATGAAGTCATTTCCAACGCTGACCGCCATGTGCAGTATGGAAACTAGGAGAAAGAAAATGAGCAAAGTTAACGTAAAGAAAGTTGTAGTAGCCTACTCTGGCGGTCTAGACACATCAGTAATCATTCCATGGTTGAAAGAGAACTATGACTGTGAAGTGGTTGCGTTTGTTGCGGATGTTGGTCAAGGCGACGAAGAGTTGATTGGTATCGAAGAGAAAGCAAAAGCTTCTGGTGCATCTGAGTGTTACATCGCAGACCTTAAAGAAGAGATGGTTGCTGACTACATCTACCCAACGCTGAAAACGGGCGCTTACTACGAAGGTAAATACCTACTAGGTACGTCGATGGCGCGTCCAATCATCGCGAAAGCACAGGTTGAAGTCGCACGTAAAGTAGGTGCAGACGCACTGTGTCACGGCTGTACTGGTAAAGGTAATGACCAAGTTCGTTTTGAAGGCGCATTTGCTGCACTAGCACCTGATCTACACGTAATTGCACCATGGCGTGAATGGGATCTAGTGAGTCGTGAAGAGTGTCTAGATTACCTGGCTGAGCGTAACATCCCTTGTACGGCTTCTCTTACTAAGATTTACTCGCGTGATGCAAACGCATGGCACATCTCAACAGAAGGCGGCGTTCTAGAAAACACATGGAATGCACCTAACGAAGATTGCTGGGCTTGGACTGTAGACCCTGAGCAAGCGCCAAACGAATCTGAAACAGTGACGCTTAAAGTTGAAAAAGGCGAAGTGGTTGCGGTTGATGGCGAAACAATGACGCCATACAACGCACTGGTTTACCTAAACGAGAAAGGTGCTAAGCACGGTGTTGGTCGTATCGATATCGTAGAGAACCGTCTTGTTGGCATGAAGTCTCGTGGTTGTTACGAAACTCCGGGTGGCACAATCATGATGGAAGCACTGCGTGCAGTAGAGCAACTGGTTCTTGATAAAGCGGCATTCGAATTCCGTGAAGAGCTCGGTGTTAAGGCTTCTCACCTTGTATACGATGGTCGTTGGTTCACTCCACTATGTAAGTCAATCCTTGCCGCGACAGAAGAGCTAGCACAAGACGTGAATGGTGAAGTGGTTATCAAGCTTTACAAAGGCCATGCAACGGTGACTCAGAAGCGTTCTGACAACAGCCTGTACTCAGAAGAGTTTGCAACCTTTGGTGAAGATGAAGTTTACGACCAAAGCCATGCTGAAGGCTTCATCCGCCTTTACTCGCTATCAAGCCGTATCCGTGCTTTGAATAGCCAAAAGTAATCCTAACAATGAGTTAGTGAGCTAGCCTTTGATGAAAGATTGAAGGTTAGTAAACAGACATTATTATGCAAAGCCCATTCACTATTGATTAGTGAGTGGGCTTTTTACTTTCTATTTGCCTAATAAATCAGCTTCGGTTTTTCCTATCGGATGGCATATAATTCGCGCTCCACGCTAAAAATAATCAATGGATTGAACTGTTGGTGAATAAATATGTGAAAATAATGAATTAATACTTTATTTTCATTTTGAATTGCCGTAAGTTTAAACCATCAGAAAAATACTGAATCTTAATCAGAATTATCATTTGCAAAAACAGTGAGCACTGTGCAATTAGGAGATACACAATGGCATTATGGGGCGGTAGATTTACCCAAGCAGCAGACAC
Organism: Vibrio sp. 1F255; assembly: GCF_041439145.1. Classification (NCBI taxonomy): domain Bacteria; kingdom Pseudomonadati; phylum Pseudomonadota; class Gammaproteobacteria; order Vibrionales; family Vibrionaceae; genus Vibrio; species Vibrio sp. 1F255. The sequence continues at coordinate 97,156 of NZ_JBGONQ010000008.1, forward strand.
CCGGTTCAAAGATTTTAACGATTCTCTTCGTTTTGATTACCGATTGGCTGAGCAAGACATTGTGGGCTCAATTGCCTGGTCTAAAGCTCTACTGTCGGTCAACGTATTAACAGAAGAAGAGCAACAGAAGCTTGAGTTAGCGCTGAATGAGCTAAAACTTGAGGTGATGGAAGATCCTGAACAGATTCTACGTTCTGATGCAGAAGATATTCACAGCTGGGTTGAGCAGCAACTTATCGGCAAAGTCGGTGACTTGGGCAAAAAACTTCACACTGGCCGTTCTCGTAACGACCAAGTGGCGACAGACCTGAAACTATGGTGTCGTCAGCAAGGTAACCAACTGCTACTGGCATTGGATCGCCTACAAAGCCAAATGGTGAACGTTGCTTCTCAGCATCAAGAAACCGTGCTTCCTGGCTACACTCACTTACAACGTGCTCAGCCGGTAACTTTTGCTCACTGGTGCTTGGCTTACGTTGAAATGCTTGAGCGTGATTATTCACGTTTGAATGATGCGATTAAGCGTCTAGACACATGTCCGCTGGGTTCTGGTGCCCTTGCTGGAACAGCTTACCCGATGGACCGTGAAGAGTTAGCTCACAACTTAGGTTTCCGTCGTGCAACGCGCAACTCTCTAGATTCAGTTTCTGACCGCGACCATGTGATGGAGCTAATGTCGATTGCTTCTATCTCTATGCTTCACCTTTCGCGTCTTGCAGAAGATATGATTTTCTACAACTCAGGTGAATCAAACTTCATCGAGTTAGCGGATACCGTGACGTCAGGTTCATCTCTGATGCCACAAAAGAAAAACCCAGATGCGCTAGAGCTTATCCGTGGCAAAACTGGCCGTGTTTACGGTTCATTAGCGGCAATGATGATGACAGTAAAAGCTCTGCCTTTGGCGTACAACAAAGACATGCAAGAAGATAAAGAAGGTCTGTTCGACGCTTTAGATACTTGGAATGATTGTATGGAAATGGCAGCACTCTGTTTTGACGGCATTAAAGTGAACGGCGAACGTACACTTGAAGCCGCGAAACAAGGCTACGCGAACTCAACTGAATTGGCTGATTACCTAGTAGCGAAAGGGATTCCTTTCCGTGAAGCTCACCATATTGTTGGTGTGACGGTAGTGGCGGCGATTGCTAAAGGCTGTGCATTAGAAGAATTAACCATCGCAGAGATGAAAGAGTTCTCTGAGGTGATTGAGGAAGATGTGTATGACATCCTGACCATTGAATCGTGTCTTGAAAAACGTAGCGCGCTAGGCGGTGTATCTCCACAGCAAGTGGCTTACGCGGTTGACCAAGCTGAGAAACGTTTATCACAGCGTGATACGTCCATCGTCAAGGTTCGTCCTGCTCGTCTGACCGATATTGAAGCGTTGGAAGGTATGGTCGCTTACTGGGCGAACATGGGTGAAAACCTACCTCGTTCTCGTAATGAACTGGTGCGTGATATTGGCTCGTTTGCGGTCGCAGAGCATCATGGTGAGGTGACAGGTTGTGCATCACTCTATGTGTATGACTCTGGCCTAGCGGAAATCCGTTCACTGGGTGTCGAAGCTGGCTGGCAAGGTCAAGGGCAGGGTACCGCAATTGTGCAGCACTTGGTTGAGAAAGCGCGACAAATGGCCATCAAGAAGGTGTTTGTGCTGACTCGTACTCCAGAGTTCTTTATGAAGCATGATTTCTTACCAACATCGAAATCTCTGCTGCCTGAGAAGGTACTGAAAGATTGTGACCAGTGTCCTCGTCAACATGCGTGTGATGAAGTGGCATTGGAAGTGAACTTGGTAGAGCAGATAATTGCTAAGGTTAATGTTGCATAAGGCATTGATTTTATAGCTCCTAAAAAAAAGATCAAAAATCTGATCTTTTTTGGGAACAAACTAAGAAAAGCCCGGTCTATTAAAGTACCACTGCTTTTTCTTAGAATTTTCTAAGAAAGCCCTAGAATCGATTGGTTCTGGGGCTTTTTTCTATCTGCTGTTCGGGAAATGACAATAGCTCGAAAATTATGATGAATTATCGGATTGTTTAGCCCTGTCTCTAATCACTACTCTTTATCCAATAAAGACTTCCAGCTAACGTTTTTTGCCCTTTAACGGTAGCACCACAAACTTCATGACCCAATGCAACGACAGCAAGCCACTGAACGCGAAAGCGGCCATCATCAACGCGATGGCATTGATGGTTTTTGGGTCTTCTCTGAAAAACAGCCACCATACTCCCCAACTCAAAATCGACAACACCATCAGCTGATTCATGCAACGCTGGCAGCGACCGAGTTTGTTACGGATTTTTTCACTTTTATTGCAATGAATGCATGTCATCTTGGGTTTGATTCGCGTTATGCTTGTTGCCCTGATAATAACACGTCACAAGATATTGGATCACGGTGACACAGAGAGAGAAAGTCGATGATTGAGCGCCAAGAAACCAAGCAACGTATGAGCCGTATTGTTAAACACAACGGTACTATCTACCTATGTGGCCAAGTTTGTGCTGATGCAACTAAAGACATCACTGAACAAACTCAAACCATGTTAGATAAAGTAGAAGCGCTACTTGAGCAAGCAGGCAGCGACAAAGAGCACATGCTGTCAGCAACGATTTACTTGAAAGACATGAAAGACTTCCAAGAAATGAACGCAGTTTGGGATGCATGGGTTCCAGAAGGCCACGCTCCAGCTCGCGCATGTGTGACAGGCGACATGGCTCGCGAAGCGCTACTTGTTGAGATCTCTGTGATTGCTGCTGAGAAGTAATTGCTTAAAGCTTTTAGTGACGCAATGGCTTCAAGAAATTCCAGATACCTCGTCCCTCGGTTCTGGAATGACGATGCTCGAAGCCAAAAACAAAAAGGAAAGCCAATGGCTTTCCTTTTTAGTATCTAACGTTTGTTAACTGCTAATTGACTGGCGCTAGTCTGAGATTAACAACCAGGGCCACAATCTAGGCAGTGTTTCACCATCTCTGGGCCTAGGTGCAGTTTCGCATTCAGGTCACGTAGGGCAGTTCGTACACCCTCTTCGATTACTGGGTGGTAGAACGGCATGTCTAGCATCTCAGAAACCGTCATCTTGTTCTGGTGTGCCCATGCTAACAAGTGAGCCAAGTGTTCTGCGTTTGGTCCCATCATCTCAGCACCAAGGAAGCGGCCTGTACCTTGCTCGCCGTATACGTGCAGAATACCTTTGTTGCGCAGCATCACTCGAGAACGACCTTGGTTTTCGAAAGACACTTCACCCGTTGCGAAACAGCCACATGTGCCCAAGCGTGTGGTGATCTCTTTGTAGGTTTCACCAACCATCGCGATTTGCGGGTCAGAGAATACTGCCGAGATTTTAGAGCGGCGTAGGCCTGCACGAATCTCTGGGAAGCGACCTGCATTGTCACCCGCAATACGAGCTTGGTCTGCTGCTTCATGCAGTAGAGGCAGTTGGTTACTCGCATCACCAGCGATAAATATTGATGGTAGTGATGTTTGTAGCGTGTAGTGGTCTGCGATTGGCACACCACGTTCATCAAGCTCTAGAGAGGTATTCTCTAAGCCAAGCTTGTCAGTGTTAGGGCGACGACCTGTTGCTGCTAGTACGTATTCAACGACGTTAGTTTCTAATTCACCTTGTTTATTGATGAACTGGATTTCGACACGTGGCTCACCCGATTCAGTGGTAATGCGCTTCATGCTTTCGATTTTCACGTCGGCATCGAGATAGAACTCTTCATTGAAAGCTTTATCTGCATAAGCCATGATCTCTGGATCAGTTACTGGGCCAACTTGACCACCCAAACCGAACAGTTTGGTCTTCACACCTAAGCGGTGCAGTGACTGACCAAGCTCAAGACCAATAACACCAGGGCCAAATACCGCAACCGATTCTGGTAAATCATCCCAGCTGAACACGTCGTCGTTAATGATCAGGCGATCGCCAAGCTCATTCCAAACGGCAGGGTATGCAGGGCGAGAACCGGTCGCGATAACAATACGCTTAGCGGTGACAACCGTGTGGTCATCAATTTGTAGTGTGTTGTCATCTAAGAACTTTGCGTAGCCAGAGATCTTGTCTTGCTCTGGGATTTCATCAACACCTTCTAAAACAAAACCAACAAAACGGTCACGCTCAAACTTCACTCGGTCCATCACTTCACGGCCGTTAATCACGATATCACCTTGTGGGTGAACGCCAAAAGCCGGAGCTTTCTCGATTTGGTGTACGCTTTCCGCAGCTGCAATAAGCAGTTTAGATGGCATACAACCAACACGAGCACAGGTTGTACCGTAAGGGCCACCTTCAATCATCACGACACTGTCAGTGTGTGCTTTTGCAGCGCGGTAAGAACCTAAACCTGCCGTACCGCCCCCGATAACTGCTACATCTACATTGACTTGTTTCATAATAATTTTCTCGCAATGGCTAAATTTGGTTTGAACGAACCCCTCCAACTCTGATGATTTTTTGAGAGTCAGGATTGCGGGTCAGTTTTGTGATTCTGTTTTATTAGGTTTAGCTTGTGACTCTGCTTTTATTGCTAACTATAGGTTAGTAAAAGACAGGCGAGTCACCAGCTATATTCTTTTTCCCAAAACTCAGATAAGAGTGTTTGGATTAGCTAACCCACAAGAGGGTGGGTTAGCTGATACTTCTAAGCCTATATCGGCGATGAAGCGATTAGCCTAGGAAAGTTTCTAGTTCTTCACTACCACCGATGTGTTTGCCACCGATGAATACTTGAGGAACGGTAGTGCGACCAGAGATTGCACGTAGGCTTACTGTTGTTGCATCTTTACCTAGAACCACTTCTTCGTAGTTCAGACCTTTGTCGATTAGGTTCTGTTTTGCTTTCATACAGAAAGGACAGCCTGGCTTAGTGAATACTGTGATCGACTCTTGCTCTTTGTGCTCAGGAGCAATGTAGTTAAGCATAGTATCTGCATCAGAAACCTTGAACGGGTCGCCTGGTACATCTTCTTCGATGAACATTTTTTCTACCACGCCGTTTTTAACCAGCATGCTGTAGCGCCATGAACGTTTGCCGAAGCCGATGTCGTTTTTCTCAACCAGCATACCCATGCCGTCTGTGAAGTCACCGTTGCCATCTGGGATGAATGTGATTTTTTCCGCTTCTTGGTCTGCTTTCCATGCGTTCATTACGAATGTGTCGTTTACTGAAACACACAGAATGTCATCAACACCGTTTTCTTTGAATACAGAGTGTAGCTCGTTGTAACGAGGTAGGTGGCTTGACGAACATGTTGGCGTAAACGCACCTGGTAGGCTGAATACGATAACTGTCTTGTCTTTGAATAGCTCTTCAGTAGTTACGTTAACCCATGCATCACCTTGGCGAGTTGGGAATGTTACTTGAGGGATTGATTGACCTTCTTTAGATGCAAACATATTGATTTCCTTAAATAGTATTTTTAATTTTGTTCTATCAGAGCTTAACGTTTTTCTTCGCTCTGTTTCGTTTCGTTGAGCCCATTATTAGATAAATCCTTTGATAGCTCTAATCGTTTGATGTTATGGTTTTGATAGGTAAATTCTATCAAGAGCATTTTTCTTTTAAATGTTTCTATTAGAACCCTTGTTCTTATTAAAACCTGAGGTAAGAGACTGATCATGAACATTCGTGACTTTGAATACTTGGTGGCGCTCGCAGAGCATAAACACTTCCGAAAAGCGGCAGAAGCGTGCTTTGTCAGTCAGCCGACACTAAGCGGTCAAATACGCAAACTCGAAGATGAAATTGGACTTCAGTTAACCGAGCGTAGTCCAAGGAAGGTAATATTTACAGAATCAGGGTTACAACTTGTTGAACAAGCCAAGCGTATTCTCAATGAAGTGAAAACTTTTAAAGATATGGCGAGTGGACACGGTGAAGCGATGACGGGGCCAATGCACATTGGTTTTATTCCAACCGTGGGTCCTTACATCTTGCCTAAGATTGTTCCTCATCTTAAAGAGAGCTTCCCAGATCTTGAGCTTTACCTGCATGAAGCTCAGACCCATCAGTTAGTGAGTCAACTTGAAGACGGCAAGCTTGATTGCTTGGTACTGGCTGCGGTTGATGAAACGGCGGTGTTTAAAGAGATTGATGTGTATGACGAGCCGTTAAGTGTTGCCGTTCCATGTGACCACGAGTGGGCTCAACAAGACACTGTCGATATGCTGCAGCTAAATGGACAAACCGTACTGGCGCTAGGTGACGGTCACTGTTTAAGAGACCAAGCCTTGGGTTTCTGTTTTGCTGCGGGTGCCAAAGATGACGAGCGCTTTAAGGCAACCAGCTTAGAAACGCTGCGTAACATGGTCGCGGCGGGGGCGGGCATTACCTTGCTACCTCAGTTATCGGTGCCAAAGGAAAAGCAGAAAGATGGTGTGTGTTACGTACCTGCGGTGAATCCAACACCTTCACGTCGAATTGTCGTGGCTTATCGTCCGGGCTCTCCATTGAAGGGACGTTTCGAGCAATTGGCTGAGACGATTCGAACTCAACTGGAGAAGACGGCTTAGCGCTTGAATTTAGAGCCTAGTCTGGTCAGATATAGATATAAAAAAAGGGTTGATATGAATGCATATCAACCCTTTTTGTTGGTTCATGTTACTAGGTTCTACAAACCTTAGTTAGAACAGTTCTTCTACTGCTTCACCTGATGAGGTTGAGTAGATGTCATCATTGAAACGTTCAGTGATGTACTCGGTTGGCTCTGTGCCTTTCTCGAAGTACTCGAACATTGATGAGCTATCGAACTTGTTGGTCAGTAAGCCAGTTTCACGGTCGATACGAACACGGACGATGTTCTCAGGAATCTCTTTACGCTCAGCAGGAACACCCGCTAACGCCGTACCCATGAAATCAACCCATGCAGGTTCTGCTGTTTTCGCGCCAGCTTCTGCACCAGTAATCTGATTTTTACCAAGGTTCGAGTTCGCTTTAGTACGGCCTAGGTTTCGGTTGTGGTTATCAAAACCAACCCATACCGTAGCCACCATGCCAGGGCCGTAGCCGCTGTACCAAGTATCTTTAGAATCGTTGGTGGTACCCGTTTTTCCGCCAATGTCACGACGCTTCAACGGTTGTGCACGCCAACCAGTACCGTTCCAACCAGTGCCAGCGCTCCAATCACCGCCACCCCAGATGTTGCTGTACATCATTTCACGAACAAGGAATGCGTTCTGTTCAGAGATAACTTGAGGTGCGTATTGTACTTTGGCATCCACATCTTGCTCTGCAAACTCATCAGCCATTGGGTCTGAGGTCATTTGCTGTTGGCAATCGTCTTTACAAACCACTTTTGGTGTCGCTTCAAATTCAGTCTCACCAAATGGTGTCTCAATGCGACTGATGTAGAAAGGTTCAACGTAGTAGCCGCCATTAGCGAATACTGAGTAACCTTGAGCTACTTTCATTGGCGTTAAGCTACCCGCACCCAGAGCAATGGTTTCAGAGCGCGGAACTTCATCAATATCAAAGCCAAATCGAGTTAGGTAGTTACGAGTATCATCTAGACCTACTTCGCGCAGTACACGTACCGCCATTACGTTTTTAGACTGAGCTAAGCCAATACGTAAACGAGTTGGACCCACGTAAGTCGGTGGCGAGTTCTTTGGTCGCCATGCGGTACCTTGGCTCTTATCCCATTGGTTAATCGGTGCATCGTTGATCAGTGAGGCTAGCGTTAAGCCTTTCTCAATCGCTGCTGAGTAGATAAAGGGTTTGATACCAGAACCCACCTGACGAATAGATTGCGTTGCACGGTTGAACTTGTTGTGGACAAAGTTAAAGCCACCGACCATCGACAATACCGCGCCGTTGTTCGGGTTCATTGCAACAAATGCTGTGTTCGCATTCGGTACTTGGCTTAGTCGCCATACAATCGGTGTTTCTGATTCTGCAGTCGCTGACTCTTCTGTCGGCTCTTCAGAGACTTCATCGCCGGTAACGGCTTCATGGCGAACCCAGATTTGTTCACCAACCGCCAGAATTTCTTTCGCTTGAGAAGGCGCTGGTCCTTGGCGGTTATCCGTTAGGAATTTACGCGCCCAGTTCATGCCTTGCCATTCGATAGTGCCTTCACCTTGGTTCTTAACCCAAATTTGAGCACTTTTCGAATCAACCGCGGTAACAACAGCAGGGACTAGGTCACCATAGGTTGGTTGAGACTTAAGGTGTTTAACGATTTGTTCTTGATCCCACGCTGATTGCGCAGTCTGCCACAATACTTTTTCAGCACCACGGTAGCCGTGACGCTCATCGTAGCCAAGTAGGTTCTTAATTGCGGCTTGGTTCGCTGCTTTTTGCAGTTTCGAATCAACGGTCGTGTAGACCTTCATGCCTGATGTATAAGCTTCTTCACCATAGCGTTCCACCATCCAAGCACGTGCAACTTCAGCAACATATGGCGCGCTCAGTTCGATCTCTGCACCGTGGTATTTCGAGATAAGCTCTTCGCTACGAGCGTCATCGAACTCTGCTTGAGTGATGTATTTCTCGTCTAACATACGACGCAATACAACGTTACGACGGTTAGTCGCGCGCTCAACAGAGTAAATAGGGTTCATTGTCGAAGGTGCTTTTGGCATACCCGCAAGGGTCGCAATTTCACTCAGCGTGAGATCAGGAAGATCTTTACCGAAGTAAACACGTGCTGCCGCGCCAAAACCATACGAACGGTGACCAAGGAAGATCTTGTTGACGTAAAGCTCCATGATCTCTTCTTTACTAAGAAGTTGCTCAATGTGGATCGCAATGAAGATCTCTTTGATCTTACGCATAATCTTTTTCTCATTAGATAAGAAGAAGTTACGCGCAAGCTGCTGAGTAATGGTACTAGCACCTTGTTTGGCTGAACCCGACATTGCAACCACGAGTGCTGCACGTGTGATACCGATTGGGTCAATACCTGGGTGTTCATAGAAACGGCTATCTTCGGTGGCAATCAGAGCCTCAACTAAGTGGCGAGGAATCTCGTCATAAGTGACTGGATTACGACGCTTTTCACCAAATTGAGAGATCAGCTTACCGTCTTGACTGAAGACTTGCATTGGCGTTTGGAGTTCTACGTCGCGCAAAGTGGCAACATCAGGCAACTCTGGTTTTACGTAAAAATAAAACCCGAAAATTGTACTGACTCCAAGAATCATGCAAATCAATGTAAATATGAATAATCGCTTTATGAACTTCACCGGATAATCCCTGATTAGTTAAGGCTGATAAGCAGCAAACCCTTGTACTCTAGGCTAAAAACTTAGCTTTCGTTTATTAACGCTTATTTAACTAATAATCACAACCCCTAGATAATCAACGAAATGCTTGGCACTTCAGGAGCTAGGTCACATGGGTTCATCATTAATTACAGGTATAGATATAAATCATCACAGCATCAAAGCCGTGGTACTAAAACCCGTGGGGGAGTTGTATGCCCTAGTGGGATACAAAGAGCTGCCGATTTCGGACGACATTTTTACAGCTAACCATACTTTGGAGTATCAGAAAACTGTTAAGAAACTTAAAGAACTTAGGAAAGGACTGCCTTTTGGCTGTCGCAACGTCGCCATTTCGGTACCTGATAACACGGTGATCAGCAAAGTACTGCAAATAGAGAGTGAGTTAGAAGACAGAGAAAAAGAGTTTTCTATCTATCAAACCTTCGCCCATCAATCTCCCTTTCCTATCGAGGAGCTGAGTTTAGATTTTGTAAAGCTGGAAGACAAACGATTTGGTAAAGGTTCGACAAGCAGTTATCAGGTATACGCCACTCGTAAAGAAGTTGTGGATAGCCGAGCGGATGCATTAACCAAGGCTGGCTTCAAACCTGTGGTGGTGGATACACAGGCGCATGGGCTACTTAATATCTGGCAATTGGCCTCGCGCCTGTATCCCGATAAGAAAAACTGGTTGCTAGTGGATGTTGGAATCGACCAAACCTCGCTAGGGGTTATCCCGCAGAATTCGGCGCCTTTCTATAAAGACATCGCCTTTGGCACTCAAGATCTTCGCAGCTCAGATGACCCGAGTGATATCGAGAGCGTGTTCGGTACTATGGAAGAGACACATCAATTCATTGTTAACCTGATTGAGAAGCTCAAGCGTCAATTGCAGCTCTATTCATCGGGAAATGCGCAGCAACCTATCTCAGGGATTTGGTTGATGGGCGAGGGCGCCAGCATCCCTATGGTAACCGAAGAGCTAGAACGCCATTTTCAGTTGAGCTGCGAGTCATTGAATCCTTTGTCTTTATTTGAGAATAAGGTCGCCAAGAGACGCCGACTGCCGATTGACTGGCAACACTTTGGTATCGCGGCGGGTATGGCGATGAGTGGGCTCAAGTGGCAGGGAGAGAAGCATGTTGCATCAAATTAACCTGCTGCCGTGGCGTGATGAGATTCGTGCTCAGCACAAGAAGCGTTTTATCCATCTGGTCATTCTTGGCGTCATCATTGCGCTTATAGGGCAATGGGCGGTTGGTCACTATTTTCACGATCAACAAGCCAAGCAGCAAGCTCGCCTCAATTACCTCAATCAGTACATTGCTGAGCTCGACCGACAAATTCAGTCGTTAAAAGTCGCAGAGCAAGAACACAAAGCCATTCTGACTCGACTTGATGTGGTTGAGTCGCTGCAGCTTGGCCGTAATAAGACCACCGACTTCATGAACTTGATGCCGGAGCTGATTCCAGAGGGTGTCTATGTCGACAAGATAAAGATGAATGGTCAGGAGATTGAAATGTCGGGCATCAGCGACAGCACTGCTCGTCTCGCCACCATGTTGGACAACCTCGAACGTTCAGATTCTTTGAAAGGGGTCGAGATGCACTCTATCGTTCATAACCGCAAGCGCTTCAATAAAGAGTTTCAGACCTTCAAGGTCTCTTTTGTGTTTAGGCCTGTGTCTTTAGAAAACACAACCGCGAGCAGAAAAGAGAAGGAGGCACATCATGGCTAACCTTCAAAATAGGATGAGCTTGCAAGATCTCGATGTTGATGAGATCACCGAATGGCCATTGCTGCCTCAGCTTCTCGTGATTCTGGTGTTGATAGTGTTAATCCAAGGTGTAGGCACTTGGCTTTATGTGTTGCCAGTCGACGATGAACTGCAACAGATGAAGCAACAAGAACAAACCTTAAAGACGACCTTGCGAATAAAGGCCAACAAGGTTGCAGCCTTGCCTAAATTGCAGAGTCAGCTGGATGAACTAACCAGTCGCTACGATTACCTGTTAGAGCAGCTGCCTGTTCAAAAAGAGCTAGCAAGTATGTTGGCGTCTGTGAATGAACTCGGCTTGGATAATTCGCTGACCTTTACTCGAATCGATTGGGGACAAAAACAGAACAAGGAGTTTCTCTATCGTTTACCGCTCAATATCGAGCTGACGGGTGACTACCATGAGATTGGTGACTTTTCGGCTGCCATCGCTAAGCTGCCGCGCATCATTAGCTTTGATGATGTGAACTGGCAGCGAGTTAGCCAAGAAAGTAGCACTCTGCACTTTAGGGTTCGAGCTTATACCTACCAGTTTAAATCGGAGGTCAATGATGAAACCCAATAGCGCGTTTTACTCAATCGTATTGATGCTTGCGTTGTCAGGCTGCAAAGCTAATCAAGACTCACTGCAAGATTTTGTGGCGCAGGTTGAAGCCAAGGCGAGAAAAGACGTCGAGCAACTTGTCCCAGCAACTGAATTCACGGCGGCGACTTATCAGCGCCGTGCCTTTCGTCCTCCCTTTGAATTGCCTAAAGAAGCCATTGTGCAAAACCAGCCTTTGGTGAAGAAAGACTGTTGGCAACCCAGCGCCCGTTCTCGTAATGGCAAGTTAGAGAGGTACCCGCTGAGTAAGCTTCGTTTAAGAGGCGTGATGGGCAGTGGCTCAAGCGTGTTCGGCTTAGTGCAAACACCCAAAGGCAACGTGGTAAACGTCAAGAAAGGCCAGTTTATCGGCTTAAACAATGGCCGAGTTACTAAAGTGACGAGCCAATACGTTCAGATTAATGAAACTCTTCCAGATGGCTTAGGTTGTTGGCATAAGCGCAACGTTAGGCTGGCTCTGAAGTAAACCAATGTCACATGATGTGGATATGAGATGTAAATATGATTGAAGGAATAAGTGGATTAGTGAGCAAGGCTCTACAAGGTTTTGCTGTGTCTGTGATGTTGGTTGTTAGCGTGCTCAGCCATGCCGAGAGCTTACCGAACAAATTGGAGAATATTGATTTTAGGGTCAATAAGGATAAAGACGCCGTCATCATTATTGAGCTGGCGACCAGCACAGCAGTGGTGGATGTTCAACGAGCTCAGGAAGGGTTAAGTATCGAGCTAATCAATACTCAAGTTGATGATGACAAGCTCTACCTGCTGGATGTGAAGGATTTCGCTACCTTGGTTGAAGGCATTGAAGTCTATAAAGAGACACCAAGCACTCGGCTTCTAGCGACGATTAGCAATGACTATCAGTATGAATACAACCTAAAGGGGCGCTTTATTGAGGTGGTGATCAGCAAACCGGTGCTCGATGAAGCGACCAAAGAAAAAAGCGTTCTAGAGAAAGAGGGCAAGCTGATATCGATTAACTTCCAGGATATCCCGGTACGAAATGTCCTGCAACTGATTGCCGATTACAACGACTTCAATCTCGTGGTGTCTGATTCGGTAGCCGGAAACCTGACGTTACGCTTAGATGGCGTACCTTGGCAGCAAGTTCTCGACATTATCTTGCAAGTTAAAGGCTTGGATAAGCGTGTTGATGGCAATGTTATCTTGGTCGCGCCGAAAGCGGAGCTCGACCTTCGAGAGCAACAAGCGTTAGAGAAATCGCGCTTAGAAGATGAGTTAGGGGAGCTTAAATCGGAAATCATCAAGATTAACTTTGCTAAAGCCACCGATATCGCTGACATGATTGGAGGTGAAGGTGCGGTCAGCATGTTGTCCGATCGTGGTTCGATTACCATTGATGAGCGCACCAACTCACTGCTCATTCGTGAATTGGAAGAAAACATTGCCGTGATCCGAGGCATCATTGAATCGTTAGACATTCCCGTGAAGCAGGTACAGATAGAGGCACGTATTGTCACGGTTACTGAGGGTAATCTTGATGAGCTTGGCGTGCGCTGGGGCGTTTCCTCAACCAACGGAAGCTTCACCGTTGGTGGCTCAATCGAAGGTAACCACCCATCAGCGATTACGCCGTATGACGACGATAGCGGCAGCAGCGTGATTGATGACTATCTCAACGTCAATTTAGGGGCAACATCGCCGAACGCCTCGAGTATTGCGTTTCAGGTGGCCAAACTGGGTTCAGATACCTTACTCGATCTTGAACTGTCGGCACTGCAACAAGAGTCAAAAGCTGAAATCATTTCTAGTCCACGCTTAATCACCACCAATAAAAAGCCGGCTTATATTGAGCAAGGTACTGAAATTCCTTACTTAGAGTCATCTTCAAGTGGCGCTACGTCGGTTGCATTTAAGAAAGCCGTGTTGAGTCTTAAGGTGACACCGCAGATCACGCCCGATAATCGTTTGGTATTGGATTTGAGCGTGACTCAAGATAGGCCAGGGCAAGTGGTAAAAACTGGAACCGGTGAAGCGGTCGCCATTGATACGCAAAGAATAGGTACGCAAGTGCTTGTTAATAATGGTGAAACTGTCGTGCTTGGCGGGATATTTCAACACAGCGTAAGCAGCACGGTGGATAAAGTTCCTCTGTTGGGAGACCTGCCAGTTTTGGGCGCATTGTTCCGTCGCAGCTATGAAAATGTGGGTAAAAGTGAACTACTTATTTTTGTCACACCCAAAGTTGTGATTCAGTAATGAACAATTAGATTAAAAATAAAGTTGCATTAGTGGCACCTAACCTTGATAATTTCGGGTCTTATCACGAATTATCTGTGAGGAATCGGTGCCACGGGCCTTTTAATTTCAGTACTTGTACTGACCTACCTTGTGGCGATGTCATTGAATTAACGTTGTAAATTACTGCTAAAAACATGGCTGAGAAACGCAATATTTTTCTTGTTGGCCCAATGGGCGCCGGCAAAAGTACAATTGGTAGACACCTAGCTTCCCAACTTCATATGGAGTTTCTAGACTCTGACACTGTGATCGAAGAGCGCACTGGCGCAGACATCGCATGGGTTTTTGATGTTGAGGGCGAAGAAGGTTTCCGTAAGCGCGAAGAATCTGTAATCAATGATCTGACAGAAGAACAAGGTATTGTTCTTGCGACAGGTGGTGGTTCAGTGTTGAGCAAAGAAAACCGTAACCGTCTATCTGCACGAGGCATTGTTGTATACCTAGAGACAACAATTGAAAAGCAACTTGCTCGCACTAACCGCGACAAGAAACGCCCTCTACTTCAAACAGACAACCCGCGTGATGTGCTAGAAGATCTAGCTGTATCTCGCAACGCACTATACGAAGAAGTGGCGGACTACACAGTTCGTACTGACGACCAAAGTGCAAAAGTGGTAGCCAACCAGATCGTAAAAATGCTAGAAGAACGTTAAGTTCATTTTTTCGGAGAGCAAACCCATGGAACGGATTACGGTCAATCTAGCTGAGCGTAGCTACCCCATCTCTATTGGCGCCGGGTTATTTGAAGACCCGGCGTACCTTTCTTTTTTATCAGGCAAACAGAAAGTTGTTGTTATCAGTAATGTGACAGTAGCGCCTCTTTATGCAGATAAAATTTTATCGCTATTGGCTCAAGTAGGCTGTCAGACATCTCTTCTCGAGCTGCCAGACGGTGAACAGTACAAAACCCTTGAAACGTTCAATTCAGTGATGAGCTACATGCTTGAAGGAAATTACAGCCGCGATGTGGTGGTGATTGCTTTAGGTGGTGGTGTAATCGGTGACTTGGTCGGTTTTGCTGCCTCTTGTTACCAGCGCGGTATTGATTTCATTCAAATCCCGACGACCCTTCTTTCTCAAGTGGACTCTTCTGTTGGTGGTAAAACCGCAGTAAACCACCCTCTTGGTAAGAATATGATCGGCGCTTTTTACCAACCGAAATCTGTGATCATCGATACTAACTGTTTATCAACGCTTCCAGAGCGTGAGTTTGCAGCTGGCATTGCTGAGGTGATCAAATACGGCATCATTTACGATGAAGCCTTCTTTGATTGGTTGGAGCAGAATCTAGAGAAACTTTATCAACTTGATGAAGAAGCACTGATTACCGCGATTGCTCGTTGTTGTGCAATTAAGGCTGAAGTGGTGGCTCTAGATGAAAAAGAGTCAGGAATCAGAGCGTTATTGAACCTAGGTCATACATTTGGTCATGCGATTGAAGCAGAACTAGGCTATGGTAATTGGCTACATGGTGAAGCTGTGTCGTCAGGCACTGTAATGGCAGCTAAAACAGCTCAATTACAGGGACTGATCTCTCAGCAGCAACTTGAGCGAATTATTTCTATACTCAAGAATGCGAAACTACCAATCCATACGCCAGAAAGCATGTCTTTTGAAGACTTTATGAAGCACATGATGCGCGATAAAAAAGTGCTGTCTGGTCAGTTGCGTTTGGTATTACCAACAAGTATTGGTACTGCTGAAGTGGTTGCTGATGTGCCTCAAGACATCATTAAACAAGCGATCGATTTCTGCCGTACTCTTTAAATTTGGTTGTGAGGTTGCCTAGCTAAACTCTAGGCAACTGAAGCGTTTTACTGATCGATCTTATCAGTAGGGATCCCCAATGAGTTTGGCTCATGAATTAAGAGTATTAGAGTTAGAATCTCAAGTTGAGCTGCTAGAGCGCTTACAGCTTTTGACTAACTTTGGTTCAAACCTTGTGACGGTGGCGGGCAAAGCTGGCTCTGGCCGATCTTGGTTGGCTCAGCGTTATCTTGAAGCATGGTCGACAGAAAAAAATCAGTGTTTACTGCTTTGTCATCCAAGCCAAGACGATCAACAACGCCGTGCGCTCATTCTTAGCCAAATTGTTTCTGATCCCCTGTTTAATCAACATGATTCCTTATCGGATAGCCTAACAAGGTTACTGGATGGAGAACCGTGTAATGTGGTTATCGTCGTTGATGATGCCCAACGACTTTCTGAGCTATTGGTATCCGAATTATGGATGTTGGTACTGGAAGCTCAATCAAACCCTCAATGGACGATCAATATCGTTCTCTTCTCGGAACCTGGCCACTTAGATACGTTATTAACGCGTTTGAGCTACGGTCAACAACACAAACCTATCGATCTTGAGATCGATGACCTTTCGCAACCAGAAGCTGAACATTTCTTTGAATCACTGGTGATTCGATATGTTGATGATGAGTCTGAAACTTGCGTGCGACGTGCGTTTAATAAAGCGCAACCTCTGCCCGGTGAGTTAATGGCTTTAGGAGAATTGAAAGTGGAAAAAAGGATTATTATTCGCTCAATTATTGGCTCACCCATCAATATCGCGATTGTGGTGGCCTTGCTGTTGATTTTAATTGGTGGTGGTTATTGGTGGATGTTCAGTCAACCAACCCCTGACGATAAAGCGCAATCTCTTATCGCTCCGATTGAACAGACAGCTATCCCAACTTTTGAAGTGGAAAGTGGTACCGAGCAAGCTGGAATCGACGGAATGGACGATTCTGAAGCCGAAGCTGACATGAGTTATCAAGGTGCTGATGACGACAGCTCATCTTTGCCACCGACTGTCGTTGAAGATACCGCGAGTGTTGGAGAAGTCGAACAAGATCAGCAGCGTGTCGTAATCACCTCTGATGTGGTTGATGCCTTGCTTGATGATAAACCTGAAAGTGCCGATACCAGTGCGATTGATGCTGCTGTTGAAGAAAACACAGGTGCCGCGGTGAGTTCGCAATCAGATGCAGACAAAGTGGAGTCACAGCCTTCAGCCGATGAAGCAACAGACCTAACACAGTCCACGCCACCGACTAAGAAAATTACATTCTCATTTTCTCGCGAAGAGTTACAAGCTATCTCTCCGCGAGCTTATACTTTGCAGTTGAGTGCGATGACCTCATTGGACGACGTACAGTCTTTCATTGAAGAGTATGACCTTGAGAACAAGGTTCGTATTTACCCAACACTTCGCAACGACACCAAGTGGTTTATTATCACTTATCAAGATTACCCAACGATTCAAGTGGCGAGAGACGCGGTAAGTGCGTTATCAAAACCCCTTCAACAGTTGGAACCTTGGGCAAAATCGATGAATCAAGTGCATCGAGAGATAGAACGTGCGAAATAACCCTGAGCTTAGCCTCAAAATATGTTACATTCCGCAGCCTTATTTTTGAGTTGATAGATAGAGCAGTAAATGAAAAAGCAGCGTGCCTTTCTAAAATGGGCTGGTGGTAAATATGGCCTAGTTGAAGACATCCAACGTCACCTGCCACCTGCTCGTAAATTGGTAGAACCGTTTGTCGGTGCCGGCTCAGTATTTCTGAATACTGACTTTGAACAGTACCTGCTTGCAGATATCAATCCCGATCTTATCAACCTGTACAACCTGCTTAAAACCGATCCTGAAACTTATATCACGGAAGCGAAGCGCTGGTTCTGTCCTGAGAACAACCGTAAAGAAGCCTTCTTAGATATTCGCGCTGAGTTCAATGGTACAGATAACGTCATGTATCGTTCATTGGCTTTCTTGTATATGAACCGATTTGGCTTCAATGGTCTATGTCGTTACAACAAGAAGGGCGGTTTTAACGTTCCATTTGGTTCTTATAAAAAACCTTACTTCCCAGAAGCTGAGCTGGAATTTTTTGCCGAGAAAGCGAAAAAAGCCACTTTCGTCTGTGAGGGATACCATGAAACCTTTAGCCGCGCGCGCAAAGGCTGTGTGGTTTACTGCGATCCTCCATACGCACCACTGTCGAACACGGCAAACTTTACCTCTTACGCAGGTAATGGCTTTAGCTTAGATGACCAAGCTGCACTGGCGGATGTTGCTGAAAAAGCAGCGATGGAACGAGGCATCCCTGTCTTGATCTCAAACCATGACACCACCTTAACGCGCCGTTTATACCATGGTGCAGAACTGAACGTGGTCAAGGTTAAGCGCACCATTAGCCGTAATGGCGCAGGGCGCAATAAAGTCGATGAGTTACTGGCACTTTTTCATAAAGAGAAAAACCAGCAACACGCTTCAGAAGAATTGTAGCGGCCAACATAACCCTCGAACTCATTAAATTGAGTGACCAACGGGTACTTTCATAAACTAATCTTTCGAACTGCTAGGATCTGCTTAGTTGCTTAGGTAGAATTGCACACCAAATAGTCTTGGAATTGAGTCTTGTATTTGTATATGAGATGTCACAAGGCGGTGATATTCGCAATTTACTCACTCTTAAGAGGTTTGGTATGAAAGATTTTCTAATCGCTCCATCGATTTTGTCTGCAGATTTTGCTCGTCTTGGTGAAGACGTAGAAAAAGTACTCGCAGCTGGTGCTGATGTTGTGCACTTCGATGTGATGGACAACCACTACGTACCTAACCTGACTTTTGGCGCGCCTATCTGTAAAGCGCTGCGCGACTACGGTATTACGGCTCCTATCGATGTTCACCTTATGGTTAAGCCAGTAGACAGCATCGTGCCTGAGTTTGCTAAAGCCGGCGCATCAATGATTACCTTCCACGTTGAAGCTTCAGAGCACATCGATCGCACTCTACAGCTAATCAAAGAGCACGGCTGTAAAGCGGGTGTGGTTCTTAACCCTGCAACGCCGCTTTCTTGCTTAGATTACATCCTAGACAAAGTAGACATGATTCTACTGATGTCTGTGAACCCAGGCTTCGGCGGTCAATCTTTCATTCCTCACACGCTAGATAAACTACGTGCTGTTCGTAAGCTGATTGATGAGTCAGGCCGTGACATTCGCCTTGAGATTGATGGCGGCGTGAAGGTTGATAACATCCGTGAAATCGCAGAAGCGGGCGCAGATATGTTCGTTGCGGGTTCAGCTATCTTCAATCAACCAGATTACAAAGAAGTGATTGATGAGATGCGTGCAGAGCTTGCAAAAGTAAACGCATAATCGTAAAACTACAGATAGATTGAATATTAAGGGGCTAATTTGCCCCTTTTTTACGTCTTATAGCTCAACTCATAAGACGAACATAATAAATAGGAAAGTAAGATGTCATTAAGCTCAATAAAACTGATCGCCTTTGATTTGGATGGAACCTTGTTAGACAGCGTGCCTGATTTGGCCGTTGCTGCTGACCAAGCTTGTCAGGAGTTGGGCTTCCCTTCAGTGAGCGAAGAACAAGTTCGCGACTACGTAGGTAATGGTGCTGATGTTCTTATCGGACGTTCACTCAGCCGTAACTTGACGGTTGACCCAAGCCTAGAGCCAGAGCTACTGAAAAAAGCACGCATCCTGTTTGATGATTTCTATGAGCAGGGCGGTCACAAGCTAAGTCACCTTTACCCATCGGTTAAAGAGACGCTGGCTGAGCTGGATAAAGCCGGCTTCACTATGGCGCTGGTTACCAACAAGCCATCGAAGTTTGTACCAGACGTACTGGCGCAACACGGTATTGATAAGTACTTTGTTGATGTGTTGGGTGGCGACTCTTTCCCAGAGAAAAAACCGAACCCAGTCGCTCTGAACTGGTTGCTAGAAAAGCACAATGTAAAAGCGGAAGAGATGTTGATGGTTGGCGATTCAAGCAACGACATTAAAGCGGCTAAGAATGCAGGTTGTCACTCGTTTGGTCTGACTTACGGTTATAACCACGGCGAGCCGATTTCAGCATCAAACCCTGACTATGTCGCGGATAACGTCGCGCAATTACTAGATGTCGTTCTAGTTTCAGCATAAAGCGGACAAAAGTTAGCTAACCTACTAGCAAAATACTTATCAATGAGTACACTGGATGAGCCGTACAGAAGAGCTGTGCGGCTTTTCTATATTTAAGTTAAGAAGCTAAGCGTTCAATAAACTTAGCGAATAAGCAAAGGAATTAAAACCATGAGCAAGCCCATCGTATTGAGTGGTGTTCAACCATCTGGTGAACTAAGTATCGGTAACTACTTGGGTGCTCTACGTCAATGGCAACAGATGCAAGATGATTACGATTGCCAATACTGTGTTGTAGACCTTCACGCAATTACGGTTCGCCAAGATCCGAAAGCACTGCATGAAGCGACTCTAGACGCACTAGCAATCTGTCTTGCTGTCGGTGTTGATCCAAAGAAGAGCACGCTATTTGTTCAGTCACACGTACCAGAGCATGCTCAACTTGGTTGGCTTCTTAACTGTTACACACAAATGGGTGAACTGAGCCGTATGACTCAGTTTAAAGATAAGTCTGCACGTCACTCAAACGACGTAAACGTAGGCCTATACGACTACCCAGTGTTGATGGCTGCAGACATCCTGCTTTACGGTGCTCACCAAGTACCTGTAGGTAGCGACCAGAAACAACACCTAGAGCTAGCGCGTGATATCGCAACTCGCTTCAATAACATCTACGGTCCTGAAACGCCAATCTTCCAAGTACCAGAACCTTACATTCCAACAGTGAATGCACGTGTAATGAGCCTGCAAGACGCGACGAAGAAGATGTCTAAGTCGGACGACAACCGTAAGAACGTGATTACTCTGCTAGAAGAGCCTAAGTCGATCATCAAGAAGATCAACAAAGCGCAAACCGATGCAGAAACACCACCACGCATTGCTCACGATTGGGAAAACAAAGCGGGTATCTCTAACCTAATGGGTCTGTACTCTGCAGCGACGGGTAAAACGTTCGAAGAGATCGAAGCGCAGTACCAAGGCGTTGAAATGTACGGTCCGTTCAAGAAAGACGTAGGCGCAGCATTGGGTGAGATGCTTGAGCCGATTCAAGCTGAATATCACCGTATCCGTGCTGACCGTGCCTACATGGACGCAGTAATGAAAGCCGGTGCTGAAAAAGCCTCTGAACGTGCTGCAGTGACACTGAAAAAAGCATACGAAGCAGTAGGTTTTGTTACTCGCCCATAGGGTGAACTAACACAACTCGCTTGAGAATTTGAGCCCAAAGTAGCTGTTGTTTACTTTGGGCTTTTTCATGCCCATTCCATTTGCCTTCCTCGAAACTCCCTTGTTTGAATTGATAATTTACCCAGTATTTAGCTAGCATATCCATCGCTGTAATGCTGTGCAGATGATCTTATTTGGTACCCTCAAGCTTTATAAAATCACACTCGTTTCTATATATGTTGGAAATATATAACGTGCCAAACAATTGATGATTCCAAAGTGATAAGTTCCTCATTTTCTTGCCAACTGACTTATTCCTTTCATAAATAAACCTGATAGTTACCACAAAATACATGACTGCCCATAGATGGCAGTGACTATAACTCGATGAACTCAGGTGAAACGGATGGCTCTTTTACACAAACCTTCATTGCTAGCAGTGGCAATTGGTAGCTTGTTAACTACAAGCGCACACGCTGATTTGTTTATTTCACAATATGTGGAAGGCGGCAGCTATAACAAAGCGGTTGAGATTGCCAATAGTGGCGATAGCAGCATTAGTTTAGATGGTTACTCATTGGCGAAATCTGCCAATGGCAACGGATCATGGGGTGCCACTTTACCTTTAGATGGACACGTTTTAGCACCCGGTGAAGTACTCGTGGTCGCACATTCTAGTGCGAGTGATGAGATTAAAGCTCAAGCTGACATCATTAATGCCTCTATCGCCAATCATAATGGTGACGACCCGCTGGCTATCTTGAATTCAGACGGCTCGGTACATGATGTTGTTGGTTTGATGGGCGATGTGGACTGGGGCAAAGATGTTACTTTGGTTCGTGCGACACAAACACCTTCTGCGACGTTTGATGCTTCACAATGGGTATCGCTACCAAAAGACAGCATTGAAGGCCTAGGTTCACTAGACAGCGTTGAACTGCCAGAAGCGTTCACTTGTACACAAGATGGCTCTGACCCAGTATTCACCACCATTCAAGAAATCCAAGGTGAGGGCGCTACATCGCCATTCATCGATGGCTACCCGTACATCACCGACGATGAATATTTCGTAAAAGGTGTGGTAAGTGCGGTAACAACAGGCCTAACTAAAGGCTTCTACCTGCAAGCACTTGAGGATGATTTCAACTCAAGCACTTCTGAGGGTCTATTTATTCATACCAACCAGTCGAGCTCAGAGCTAGTAGCCGGTGATGTAGTGTGTGTGAAAGGCAAGGTTCAAGAATACTACAGCCACACTCAGCTGAAAGTAGAAAACAACCAATGGCTAAAACAGGGCGAGCAGCAGGCACCTGAAGCTACGGCGATTGAAGTGCTAGACAGTGACGAGAACTTCGCTGCAACGCTTGAACGCTACGAAGGCATGTTGGTGAAAACAACCGAAGCGCTTGATATGCGTGTGACGCGTGCCTTTGGTTATGACTACGCAGGTCGTCGTAACAACATGGTACTGGCGCATGAGCGTATTAACATGCAGCCGAACCAGCTTTTCGCCGCGGGATCTGACGAAGCGAAGCAGCAAACTGAAGACAACGCAGACCGCCGTCTTTTCGTTGAAACCGATCAAAAAGCGGCTGATGGACAAGTCCCTTTCTACCCAGATTTTGGCCGCACTGATATCGACCAAAATGGTTCAACAGAAGATTACATCCGCATTGATGACACCATTGTTGGCCTAGAAGGCGTGCTGACTTACAGCTACGGTGAGTACCGTTTAATTGCGACTAACCAGATCTCGGCTGAAAACTATGTGCGTAACGATCCGCGTACCGACAAACCAGACATGGATGAAGGCGACCTACGTATTGCGACCTTCAACGTATTGAACTACTTCAACTCTCCATTTGGTGGCGACGCGAATCAGCACGGCAATAACCGTGGCGCGAACACCATCACTGAGTTTGAGATGCAGCAAGAGAAGATTGTGAACGCGATTCTTCGCTTAGATGCAGACATCATTGGCTTGATGGAAATTGAGAACAACGGCTTTGGTGAAGGTTCTGCCATTCAACAGCTTGTGAATCAGTTGAATGATCGCATTGAGCGTAAGAAAGACCGTTATACGTTTGTCGCAGTTGATTCAAATGAAGATGGTGTAACCGACGAGATGGACTCGATTGGTACTGACGTAATCACAACGGGTGTCATCTATCGCAAGAAGGTAGTGAAGCTTAAAGACAGCCGCGTTATCGCGATGCCAAGCCAGCAAGCACCAGAGGTGTTAGACGATTCAGGTAAGGTGATTGAAGATGGTAAGAACTACCAGCGTGACTCGTTAGCGCCAACCTTTAAAGTTAAAGGCACCAAAGAGAAACTCACCGTAGCGATCAACCACTTTAAATCGAAAGGCTCTAAGTGTTGGGAAGATGCTGCTCCGATTGAGCAGGGCGGCCAAGGCGGCGTTGATGCCGATAAGCAAGGTTCATGTGAGAACTTCCGTGTTGCTGCGGCGGTTGCATTAGGTGAAGCGCTCGATGGCATCAAAGGTCACAAAGTGATCCTGGGTGATATGAACTCGTACGGCATGGAAGATCCAATGCTGGTGCTAACCGATTACTCGGAAGAGAAATACGGCAAGCAGATCAAAGCAGCTCGTAATACCTACATTGATGGTGTTGAGCAGTTTGGTGATAGCGGTGCGGTGATTACGAAGAACTACGGTTATATCAATGTTGTGGCTCAAAAGCACCCAGACAGCTGGAGCTACTCATACAATGATGAAGTTGGCGCTCTAGACCACCTGCTGATCAGCGAAAGCCTGAAAGATAGGGTTGTCGATGCTACCGATTGGCACATCAATGGTGGTGAGTCGACGTTGTTTGACTACAACGAAGAGTACAAAGGTGACCTACCTAAGTACCAAGATCACTTCCGTTCATCGGATCATGATCCTGCCGTTCTTGAGCTAAGAGTAGGCGGTTCATTTGGCTTCGGTGCTCTTATGTCACTATTTGGCTTAGCAATGTGGCGTCGTCGTAAGTAGCTCAATCACAAATAGATTGGCTTGCCATACAAGTAAGCCAATTCAGATAACTTAACGCTATCTGTAAACAATTAAGGTCAACTTAGGTTGGCCTTAATTATTGGCGAAATGCAGTTTCCACTTGCCTTTCGCTATGGGTATTGCACAATACCGCCCCTATATCTCCCAATCCTTTAGTATTTAGCAAACGATTTCGACCCATGTTACTTATCATCGATAACTACGACTCTTTTACCTATAACTTGTATCAGTATTTCTGTGAGTTAGGGGTAACTGTAAAAGTTGTTCGCAACGATGAGATTGATATTGCGGGCATCGAAGCGCTAAATCCTAGCCATCTTGTTATCTCGCCGGGCCCATGTACGCCCGATGATGCGGGAATTTCGCTGCAGGTGATTGAACACTTCGTTGGTAAGCTGCCGATCTTAGGTGTGTGTCTTGGTCATCAAGCCATTGCTCAAGTCTTTGGTGGTGAAGTGGTGAGAGCCAGACAAGTGATGCACGGTAAAACCTCGCCTATTCGTCATAACGGGAAGAGTGTTTTTCAAGGTCTCAATAACCCTCTGACTGTGACTCGTTACCACTCTTTAGTGGTGAAAAACGGCACATTACCAGACTGTTTTGAGCTGACGTCTTGGACGGAATTTGAAGATGGTAGCATGGATGAGATCATGGGTTATCAACACAAAACCTTGCCGATTGATGCCGTCCAATTTCACCCTGAATCGATTAAAACAGAGCAAGGACACCAGCTTCTCGCTAACTTCCTAGCACGCTGAGTGTTTAAATTTGACTCTTTCTCCGTCTAAATAAGCCAGTTTAACGTATTCCATTACCCGTTAAGCGTTTAAATTCGGGCGCTACGCGTCTTCATCCCTCTGACGCCGATCACTTTTTATAACATTTCTCCCTCGTCAGGCTAAGTTTTTAGCCTATGCAAAATTATTCGCGTTATTTCGTCTCGAACCCAATATACCGCAATGCCAGTAAGGCTTTGCTGTTGCTGGTTATACGTTTAGGTAAAAAAAGCTTCATAAAACAGATTAATTGATGCATAAATAGTCATAGGTAGTGACGTTTAGCTGGTTGTAAGGGATGGCTAAAGAATAATCTACTATTGAAAAGGTTAATTAAATGTAAATATAATGCTGCAGCGGGATTATGGCGAGACAAAATATCTTTGTCTCACTTATGAACCATTACGCTTATTTGCGAAGCTTGCGGTATCGAGAAGGAATGTACGATGACAGTGGAAAATAAAGTAGAACGTAGTCTGTTTAATGAGGTGATGGTGCCTTGTTATAACCCAATGGAAATGATCCCAGTAAAAGGGGAAGGCGCACGCGTTTGGGACCAACAAGGCCGAGAGTATATCGACTTTGCTGGTGGTATCGCTGTGAGCTGTTTGGGTCACTGTCACCCAGCAATGGTTAATGCTGTTACCGAGCAAGCAAACAAGATTTGGCACCTAAGTAATGTAATGACTAACGAACCTGCACTGCGTCTAGCGAAGAAGCTAACTGACGTATGTTTTGCAGAAAAAGTATTCTTTGCGAACTCTGGTGCAGAAGCGAACGAAGCAGCACTTAAGCTAGCTCGTCGTTGGGCTGCGGATGTTCACGGTCCTGAGAAATCTGAAATCATTGCATTCAAACAAGGTTTCCACGGTCGTACTTTCTTTACTGTAACCGTTGGTGGTCAAGAAGCTTACTCAGATGGCTTCGGTCCAAAACCTGGCGATGTAACTCACCTACCTTACAACGATATTGCCGCTCTAGAAGCGCATATCTCTGATCGCACTTGTGCCATCATGATGGAACCTCTGCAAGGCGAGGGCGGTATCATCTCTCCAACGGCTGAGTTCGTGAATACGGTTCGTGAACTGTGTGACAAGCACAATGCATTGTTGATTTTTGATGAAGTACAAACAGGTAATGGTCGTACTGGTAACTTCTATGCTTACCAAGGTCTGGGCGTGACGCCAGACATTCTAAGCACAGCGAAGTCTCTAGGTGGCGGTTTCCCTATCGGCGCAATGCTGACGACGTCTGAACTGGCTACACACCTTAAGGTTGGTACGCACGGTTCTACATACGGTGGTAACCCACTGGCGTGTGCGGTAGCTGAAGCAGTGGTTGACGTAGTTAGCCAACCTGAGACTCTAGAAGGCGTAAAAGAGCGTGAAGCGCTATTCCGTGATGGTCTAACTAAGATTAACGACAAATACCAAATTTTCAGTGAGATTCGTGGTAAAGGCCTATTGTTAGGTGCTGCACTGAATGACGAATGGCAAGGGCGTGCGCGTGACGTATTAGTAGCAGCAGGCGAGCAAGGCCTAATGGTACTGGTTGCGGGTGCAAACGTGGTTCGTCTTACTCCATCACTGGTTATCACTAAACAAGAAATTGAAGAAGGTTTATCAAAACTAGACAAAGCAATCGCTACGCTAGTTTAGCCTGAGCGGCGTCATAGGAATG
This sequence comes from Vibrio sp. 1F255, assembly GCF_041439145.1. NCBI lineage: Bacteria > Pseudomonadati > Pseudomonadota > Gammaproteobacteria > Vibrionales > Vibrionaceae > Vibrio > Vibrio sp. 1F255. The sequence continues at coordinate 123,590 of NZ_JBGONQ010000008.1, forward strand.
ATCGCCAATAGAGCGATCCCATGACGTTCTGCTAAAGGCCCAAGCTTCTGGTTTTGGGCCTATTTTGCATCTGGAGGGAATATTGATGCTAGTTGTTCGCCCAATAAAACTGTCTGATTACGATGCGCTGCACACCTGTGCAGTTGAATCAGGTCATGGATTCACATCTCTTCCGGTTAACGAAGAATTGTTAACTAACCGAATTACCCATTCTGAATACAGCTTTGCGAAAGCAGACGTGACCGAACCCGGTGATGAAGGCTATCTAATGGTGGGTTTCGACGCTGAAACTGGCGAAGTTGCTGGTACAACGGGTATCGAAGCTTCCATTGGCTGGGATGTGCCTTTTTACTCGTACCACATCAGTAAAGTGGTTCACTCTTCACAGCGCCTTAAAGTGAATAACGTGGTTAAGCTGTTGACGTTTGGTAATAACTACACAGGCTGCAGCGAAATTTGTACGCTGTTCTTACGTCCTGATTACCGCAAAGGCTTAAACGGTCGACTGATGTCTAAGTGTCGTTTCCTACTGATGGCTGAGCACCCAGAGCGTTTCTCAAAAACGATCTTTGCTGAGATGCGTGGTGTATCAGATGCGGAAGGCAATTCTCCTTTCTGGCAATGGCTGCAAGAACATTTCTTCTCGATTGACTTCACGCTTGCCGATTACCTAACCGGTATTGGTAAGAAAGGCTTCATTGCTGACCTAATGCCTAAGCTACCTATCTACGTGAACCTACTGAGCAAAGAAGCTCAAGCGGTGATCGGAGAGGTACATGACAATACGCGCCCTGCACTTAAGTTGCTGGAACGTGAAGGTTTCACCAACCGTGGTTATGTCGACATCTTTGATGCAGGCCCAACGGTTGAGTGTGATCTAAGAAACATCGAATCTGTGCGTCACTCAATTCGAGCACAGGTTCAAATTGCAGAGCACTCTAGCTCTAAAGACTTCCTAATTGGTAATACCTCGTTTGAGAACTTCCGCGCAGTAGCCGCGAAAGGTGCGTATGACCAAGCAAGCGACACAGTGATTTTATCATCTGAAGTAGCAAGCGCTCTTGAAGTAAAAGAAGGCGAATTCGTTCGCATGTTGGCTCAATAAGAGCGGCGATTATCTGTCGAAGATTTTAAGGATAGAAGTATGACTCAGTGGATAGCAGGACAGTGGGTGGCAGGTCAAGGTGACGCCATGACATCAGTAAGCCCATACAACAATGAAGTAGTGTGGCAGGGTGATAGCGCGACACCAGCACAGGTTGAATCTGCAGTAGCAGCAGCTCGTGAAGCCTTCTTGGTTTGGAAAAAACTGAGCTTTGCAGAGCGTGAAGCGATCGTGTTGAACTTTGCTGAGAAAGTTAAAGAGAACAGCGAAGAAATCGCGCAAATCATCGCGAAAGAGACGGGTAAACCGATTTGGGAAACTCGCACTGAAGCGGGCGCAATGGCGGGCAAGATTGCTATTTCAATTCGTGCTTACCATGAGCGTACCGGTGAAGCTTCTCGTGAAGCGGCAGGCAACCAGATTGTACTGCGTCACCGTCCATTAGGCGTGATGGCAGTATTTGGTCCTTATAACTTCCCTGGTCACCTACCTAACGGTCATATTGTTCCTGCACTGCTATCGGGTAATACCGTGGTATTTAAGCCTTCAGAGCAGACACCTTGGACGGGTGAGTTTGCGATGAAATTATGGCAAGAAGCGGGTCTTCCTGCTGGCGTAATCAACCTAGTACAAGGCGCTAAAGAGACAGGTATCGCACTGGCCGATGCTAAAGGTCTTGATGGCGTGCTGTTCACAGGTAGTGCTAATACGGGGCATATCCTTCACCGTCAATTCGCGGGCCAACCGGGCAAGATGCTGGCACTAGAGATGGGTGGCAATAACCCTATGGTGATCACTGACCAATATGGTGACGCAGACGCAACGGTATACACCATTATCCAATCGGCGTTCATCAGTGCGGGTCAACGTTGTACATGTGCTCGTCGTTTGTACGTGCCTGTTGGCGAGAAGGGGGATCTGCTACTCGATAAGCTGGTCGCAGCGACGCAAAAGATTCGTGTTGATCAGCCATTCGCTGAACCAGCACCCTTCATGGGTCCTCAGATCTCTGAAGCTGCGGCTAAGTTCATTCTGGACGCGCAAGCGAATCTACAATCGTTAGGCGGCGTCAGCCTAGTAGAAGCAAAAGCGGGTCAAGCGGCGTTTGTTTCTCCGGGTATTATCGACGCAACCAACATTGCTGAGCTGCCGGATGAAGAGTACTTCGGTCCACTGCTACAAGTGGTTCGTTACCAATCGCTAAAGCAAGCGGTTGAGCTAGCTAACGACACTCGTTTTGGTTTGTCTGCGGGTCTTGTATCAACAGATGATTCTGAATGGGAATACTTCGTTGACCATATCCGTGCGGGTATTGTTAACCGTAACCGTCAGCTAACAGGCGCAAGTGGTGATGCACCATTTGGTGGTCCGGGTGCTTCAGGCAACCTACGCCCAAGTGCTTACTATGCGGCGGACTACTGTGCTTATCCTATGGCTTCAATGGAAGGCGGTGAAACTCAACTTCCAGCAACGTTTAGCCCGGGTATTGAGCTTTAATTTAGGCTAATGAGTCTTAGGCTCATGCGTTAAGCTTGAAATAGGGAAGTGGTGTTATCGCTTTCCTTTTCCATCACGTCCGACACCTAGATTGGGCGGTAGATAATAATAGAAAAAGTATGTCACAGGCTGATGGCTGCTGACTCTGTGTCTCAGCCTCTCCCTCTCTTATCCAAATTACTAGCTTGCTAGAACCTTTGACAAGGAGTCACCATGACGCCCGATCTACTCTTTAAATCACTTTGGGACGATTACATTCACAGGCTTTGTCCATCGGCTGAGAAAGTGCATCACTTGCTGAAAGAAGACGAAGCGCTGATTAATGATCACATTGCATTGCGTACTTTCAATGTTGCTCCGCTAGGTATTGAAACATTGGCTAAGCCTTTCCTTGAGCTAGGTTATAAAGCGTGTGGCGATTACTTGTTTGAGAGTAAGAAGCTAGTCGCGAAGCATTACGAGCACCCAGATCCAAATCAACCTAAAGTGTTCATTAGTGAGTTGAAGGTCGAAGAGTGTTCAAGTGACTTACAACAGATCGTTGCTAAATTGGTTGAGCAAGTCGACGTAAGCAAGCTTCAAGGCCATGAATTCTTGTTTGGTGGTCGTCTATGGGACTTGAGCTTCGCAGATTTCCAAGTGCTTGCAAAAGAGAGTGAATACGCGTCTTGGCTCGCAGCTCATGGTTACGGTGCAAACCACTTTACGGTGAGTGTGAACCAGCTCAATGAGTTCGATGAAGTACAGACTGTGAATGACTATTTGAGTGATTCAGGTTTCACTATCAATACATCTGGCGGTCAGGTTAAAGGCTCTCCAGAGGTCTTATTAGAGCAATCATCTACAATGGCAGACAAAGTCCCAGTTTCATTTGTTGAAGGCAACGAGGTGATTCCTGGTGGCTTCTACGAGTTCGCTAAGCGTTATGCGATGGCGAATGGTGAGCTTTATACAGGATTTGTTGCAGCATCGGCTGACAAGATCTTTGAGAGCACCAACGGTTAAAGAAAGATATGAGCACGGGCTTTACCCTAAAGATGCGAGTACGCTTCGCTTCGAGGAAGTTTACAAATAGGATTCAGTGAGTTCTTCTCGTATCTCGCATCTGCTCTCTAGATCTTTAGAAAACAAAAAAGCCACCAAATTTGCATTTGGTGGCTTTCAAATTTTTGGCTCAGTTAATCGAGATTAACGAGTGCCGTATACCACGATAGTTTTACCGTGTGCAGAAATTAGGTTCTGCTCTTCTAGCATCTTCAAGATACGACCTACTGTCTCACGAGAACAACCAACGATCTGGCCAATCTCTTGACGAGTGATCTTGATTTGCATGCCGTCAGGGTGAGTCATTGCATCTGGCTGTTTCGCTAGGTTAAGTAGCGTTTGAGCGATACGACCTGTTACGTCAAGGAACGCTAAGTCACCAACCTTTTGGCTAGTTACTTGTAGACGGTTTGCCATTTGCGCTGAAAGGCGCATTAGGATATCTGGGTTCACTTGGATAAGTTGACGGAATTTCTTGAAAGAAATTTCAGCTACTTCACAAGGAGATTTTGCACGAACCCAAGCAGTACGCTCTTGGTCTTCTTCGAAGAGGCCAAGTTCACCAATGAAGTCACCTTGGTTTAGGTAAGAAAGAATCATTTCCTTACCTTCTTCGTCTTTGATAAGAACTGCCACAGAACCTTTAACGATGTAGTACAAGGTTTCTGCCTTTTCACCAGCATGAATCAAAGTACTTTTTGAAGGGTACTTATGAATATGACAGTGTGAAAGGAACCACTCTAATGTTGGATCGGTTTGGGGTTTACCTAGAACCATAATATCTTACTTCCTCTGCAGGGTATGCTTGCCGCTTTCCGTATTTTAGCTAAGCCTGGATTGACTTGTAGGATAAGAGCACTCGTTGAGCGCTGCAAGCTATCTTGTGTTTCGTTTAAGAATAGTATCCTTTTTCAGGTACTATTTCTTGATTTTAATCGTGACCAAGCTACGATTTTTTACGCAAAATTGTGCACATGATCACGGTATGAAAAGTAATCAACCAGAATGTCGTCTTGTTAACCTATTTTTCCGGTTTCGATGAGCTGTTGTAGGATGGGCCTTACAATGAGCTCCATAGCAAAACTCATCTTGCCGCCTGGCACCACAAGCGTGTTGTGGCGTGACATAAATGAGCCATCTATCATAGCCAGAAGGTAGGGGAAATCGACGTTTTTGATGCCACGCAAACGTATAACCACGAAGCTTTCGTCTAAACTTGGAATCCCTTTAGCGTTGAGAGGGTTAGATGTATCTACGGTTGGGACACGCTGAAAGTTGATGTGAGTACGCGAAAATTGTGGAGTGATGTAATTAAGGTAATCATCCATTGAGCGAACAATAGAATCCATTACTGCTTCGCGTGAGTGCCCACGATCGCGTGTGTCACGAACGAATTTTTGGATCCACTCAAGGTTGACGATTGGCACCATGCCGATCAGCAAGTCGACGTGCTGTGAGACATTGATGTCGCCATCTACCACGCCACCATGAAGACCTTCGTAGAACATCACATCGGAATTTTCTGGGATCTCTTGCCATGGCGTAAAGGTGCCCGGCATTTGATTGTAAGGCACGGCTTCATCGAAGGTATGTAGGTAACTACGGACTTTACCCGTGCCTTCATTACCGTATTGACGGAAGAACTCTTCTAATGCGCCAAAATCATTGGCTTGTGGACCAAAGTAGCTGATGTGCTTACCTTGCTCGCGAGCCTTACGGATCTCGACATCCATCTCTGGGCGAGTGAAGCGATGGAAACTATCTCCTTCAACCCAAGCTGCCTTCACGTCCATCATATTGAACATTTTACGGAAGGCTTCTGAGGTGGTGGTGGTGCCGGCTCCAGATGAACCCGTCACCGCAATAATTGGATGTTTAGCGGACATGACAACCCTTGTCTTTTGAGTAACTTACTTGTTAGCAATCGTTTACCACTATAACACGGCTCCTTTATGAGCGCAGCTTAGAAGCGTTTTGTGACTTGAATATCAACGGTTTCATGGAGCTCAGAAAACACAATGCTGACTTCTCCTGAAGCTAATTGATGTTTCACTTGATCAATCTTGTTTTTCAGTGAAACCTCTACGTCGCCGTAGTCTGTGCCTTCACGCAGCACGAACTCTTTGATGAGGTTTTCCAGTGTCTCTGGCGCAATGTCTTGCCATGGGATGATCATAAATACTTCTCTCTTTTATGTTCATAAATAGGTTTATTGATGTAGAAATGCGTGTGCTTAGTATTGTTTTACTTCTATTTACTAAGGCTCGGTCATTATGCCGAATCTTGGATACTTTCATAGTAGGCAGGCAAGGCTTCTTCTAACCAAAATCTTGGCTTGAGTGTGCTGCCAGTAATAAACCCAACATGTCCGCCTTTTTGGAACAGTCGATAATCGATGTTATCGGGTAGAACGAACTTTGGGATCACATCATCGGTCATGAAAGGGTCGTCTTTGGCATGAATGATCTGCGTCGGTAGTTTAATCTTGTTGAGCTTAGGCAGCGCAGAACATTGCGCATAATAATCTTGGGCATTTTTGAAGCCGTGCAGCGGTGCAGTGATTCGTTCATCAAACTCATACAGTTTGGTGATGTTCTTGATGGCTTCAGCTGTGATGCCAAGTTTTTCCTGTAGCAGGTTAACTTTTTTTAACGCATTCGATTTTAGAGAGTTGAGCAGGTACTTCTTATAAAGCTTGGAGAAACCGCGCTCAATACGACTCGAGCAACACGCTAAGTCAAATGGAGCAGATACGATTGTCGCCGCCGACAGTAATGGGTCGTCCGCATACTCAGCCAAGTAGTTCGCCAGCATGTTTCCGCCTAGAGATATACCAACCGCAACCTTTGGGTTATTGGGAAATTGCGCGTGTAAGTGTCGTAGAAAGAAACGAGCATCTTCTACTTCTCCTGAATGGTACGCGCGAGCCAAGCGATTCGGTTTTCCGCTGCATCCTCTAAAGTGCATCATCACGGATAACCAACCATCTTTAGCAAACGCATTCATCAGTCCATTGGCGTAAGGGCTTTCAAAGCTGCCTTCCAAACCGTGGAATAGAACGAAAATGGGCTTATTATTCGCATCTCCTCTGCTTTTATTATCACTATTGGGGCTATCTCCCTTCGGGTCCTCGCTCCATGCAAGGTCGAGGAAATCACCGTCGGGAGTTTCTAAGGTTTGCCATTGAGGATCAAATAACGCCTGCTTTCTAATAAACCGTGGCACTAAGGTTTGTAAGTGCGGATTAGAGAGACCAGCCGCTGCGGTAAATATTGTCATAAAACAGTCCATGCTTCTTTTATGGGCTTTGATAAAGTGTTGAGCTTTTAGTGAAACGCCCATGTTTTTATTTGAGCTTGGTTGATTCTCGGCATAAGCGCAAGGCTTCACTTATACGAGATACAAAAACAGGCTATGGGTAACCGTTTGAATAATATCAAGGTTAAGCTTGGATCTTGATTGAATAAAAGGGAAAGAGAATGAGCTAGGGCTGTGGTGCTGGTTCAGAAAAAGCGTCGTAGAGGTTTTCAGCCCCTAATAAACGACAGTACTGAAAAGTGAGCGGTGATTGCTGGTTAGCGTACAGCTGTAGGGAGTTTATACAGTCGACCAGATCGGACTGTTGTTGCTTTTCAAGCTGTAACTCAAACTTTAGCGCTTCACGGTATAGAGAGTCGACAACGTGTGCTTTGAGATGTTTACGTAGCTCTCGATAGCTATGAAGCAGGGTTTCAGAGCGGCTCAAGCACTGTTGAACCTTGTGCCACTCCTCTTCAGCAAAAGACAATTGCTGCTCATCAAGCCATTTGAGAAGCAGCAGTAGATTGACGTTGCCGTGGAACTGGTTTTGCAAAGCTAGGCACGCATCCTTTACACCGCGCACACTGTAATACTGAAGGCTAAATTGCCATAGTCGTTCCAGTGTTAGTGATATTGGGGCGTGCTCTGGGCTCATAAGCTATCCATATCCTGTTCCATCTGCTCAAGCTCTTCTTGAGTGGACATCCAATCCATTTCAACTTCTTCTAGCTGTGATTTACTGCTCGCTTGGAGAGCGAGTACTTTATTCAGTTTAGCCTTATTTTCAGCTTCATACAGTGAAGTGTCGGATAATTCTTGCTCGGCTTCTTCAAGAGCCAACGTTAATTTATCCATCTGCTTTTCAAATTGACTCAGCTTTTTACGAATTGGTGCCGTTAGTTTACGGAACTCTGCTTCTTTACGTTTCTGATCTTTTTTTGCTGTTGCACTGTTGGCGCCGTCTTTTGCTGGTGCCAATGCTTGTGCTTCTTTGCGTTCAACTTTCTGCTGTTCGGTTAGCCACTTGTAGTAATCGCTTAGGTCACCATCAAACGGTGCCACTTGGCGGTCGTGTACCAAATACAAATCATCGGTAGTCGCACGGAGTAGGTAACGGTCATGCGATACGATAACCATTGCGCCTTCAAACGTCTGCAATGCAAACGTCAGCGCCTGACGCATGTCGAGATCCAAGTGGTTGGTTGGTTCATCGAGCAGCAACAGATTCGGTTTTTGCCATACTAGTAGCGCCAGAACTAAACGCGCTTTTTCACCGCCTGAGAAGGGGGCTACTTTATCGAGCGCTTTTTCACCTTGGAAACCGAAGCTACCTAGGTAATCACGCAGTTGTTGCTCTGTGTGTTTAGGGGCAATCTGCATCATGTGTTGCAGCGGTGTTTCTTCTGGGTGCAGCGTCTCTAACTGGTGCTGTGCAAAGTAACCCATCTTAACGCCTTGCGAATAACTCAGTTCACCGCCTTGCTGTTTAAGTTCGCCAGAAAGCAGTTTAATCAGTGTTGATTTACCAGCGCCATTTCGGCCAAGCAAACCAATACGACTGCCCGGTACTAGGTTCAAGCGAATCTTTTCTAGAATCAGATTGTCATCATAGCCCGCTGATACTTCATCCATCATCATGATTGGGTTTGGTAGTGCGTCTGGTTCTCTAAATTCAAAGCTGAATGGGTTATCAAACTGAGCAGGCAGCACTTGTTCCATTTTCTCTAGCGCTTTAATACGGCTTTGCGCTTGGCGAGCCTTTGAAGCTTTGTAACGGAAACGGTCAATGTAGCTCTGCATGTGAGACATCTGTTTCTGCTGCTTTTGGTACATCGCTTGTTGCAGAATCAGTTTTTGCGCTCGTTGGGTTTCGAACGATGAGTAGTTACCCGTGTACTCATTGAGCTGTTGGTTTTCAACGTGCACGATGCGGTTGACGATAGGGTCTAAGAAGTCTCTATCGTGCGAGATAAGCACTAGCGTGCCAGGGTAGCTTTGTAACCAACGCTCGAGCCACATTACTGCGTCTAAATCCAAGTGGTTGGTAGGCTCATCGAGTAGCAGTAGGTCACTGCGACACAGTAGGGCTTGCGCTAGGTTCAAACGCATACGCCAACCACCTGAGAATTGAGTCAGGTTCCATGTCATTTGTTCTTGGCTAAAGCCTAGGCCATCCAGTAACTCGGCAGCACGTGCCTTTATGCTGTAACCACCAATGGTTTCAATCTTGCCGTGGATCTCTGCTACTAATGTGCCGTTGTCGGCTTGTTCAGCTTTCTCTAGTTGATCTTCAAGGCCACGATATTCACGGTCGCCATCAATCGCGTATTCAATCGCTGTTCTTTCTAGTGCTGGCGTTTCTTGAGCAACCCAAGCCATTTCCCAATGGGCTGGTTTACTGAATGAGCCAGCATCAATAGACAGCTCGTCTTTAATTAAGGCGAACAGCGTAGATTTACCACAGCCGTTTTTACCAACCAAACCGATCTTGTCGCCAGGATGAAAAGTCGCAGATGCTTGGTCGAGGAGTGGCTTACCGCCGCGTAGCAATTGAATATCAGAGAAAGTAATCATATAGAGGTAGCATAGAAATTAGAGGTGAACAGACGCCTGCATAGTAGGCTGAATCCAGATAAAAGTCGATCACAATGCAATTTGCGTTATGATGCCAATAACATATTAATAACTTTTATTTAAATTCTAGTGGCCTTGCCACCGTTTAGCCCTTAAAGGAATGTTTCAAAGGAATGAGTATTACTCCCTCGATAGACAAACCCGTGCCAAAGGTATTAGTGATCTATGCGCACCCAGAGCCGCAAACCTCTATCGCTAACCAGATCATGGTTAAAAAGATAGAGTCGCTTGGGAATGTTAAAATCCACGATCTTTATGCCCTCTATCCTGACTTCTTTATTGATGTGCCTTATGAGCATGAACTGCTTCTGCAGTACGATGTGATTGTGTTCCAGCATCCTCTGTTTATGTATTCTTGTCCTTCGTTATTGAAGGAGTGGTTTGATCGAGTATTAGGCAAGGGCTTTGCGTTTGGTGAGCAAAGTGCACTTAAGGGTAAGCATTGGCGCAGTGTTATCACCACGGGTGGTAAAGAAGAGGCGTTTGGTGCTGCAGGCTATAATAAGTATCCCTTACAAGAGATCTTGCAACCGTTTGAGCTAACTGCCGCTTTGTGCCAGATGCACTGGATGTCACCTTTAGTTTTACATTGGGCTAGAAATGTCTCGGATATGACGCGTTACCAACACGCTGAAGAATATCGAAATTGGTTGCGAGATCCGCTACAAGATATAGGAGCGAATGATGGCTCTGACTAATGATTTCCTACAAAGTAGCGCTATATTTTTAGCGGCGGCTGTGGTTGCTGTTCCTATCGCGCAGCGAGCAGGCTTAGGTTCAGTATTAGGTTACTTATTAGCGGGTGTCGCTATTGGTCCATGGGGGCTTGGCCTAATCAGTGATGTAGAGGCGATTCTACATTTCTCAGAGTTCGGGGTGGTGCTGCTGCTCTTCCTTATTGGTTTAGAGCTTAACCCCAAAAAACTGTGGCAGATGCGGGCGCCTATTCTCGGCTTAGGGGGGGCGCAAGTGTTGATCACCACCTTGATTATTACCGCCATCGCCTGTCTATTTGGATTAACCTGGCAAACCAGTCTCGTGATAGGTATGGGTTTGGCGCTGTCTTCGACTGCGATTGCCTTGCGTGTTATTGAAGAGCGAGAGCTCGGCGGCAAAGAAGCCGGGCAGTCGGGCTTTGCAGTACTGCTTTTCCAAGATATCGCTGTTATTCCAATGCTAGCAATGTTGCCTCTACTTGCGGGTAATACCGGCGGTAGCTGGGCTGACATGCTGTGGATGCTGGGTGGCGTGATTGGCCTACTGGTCGGTGGCCACTTCTTGTTGAGACCACTTTTCCGATACGTAGTGATGAGTGGTGTGCGTGAGTTATTCACCGTCGCGGCGCTGTTACTTGTGATTGGTATTGCTGTGATCATGCAACGGATTGGCTTGTCGATGGCATTAGGTACCTTCCTAGCGGGCGTACTTCTGGCTGAAAGTGAATACCGACACGAGCTTGAAATTGCGATTGACCCATTCAAAGGGTTACTGCTCGGCCTGTTCTTTATCTCGGTTGGCATGGCGGTAAATCTAGGTTTATTGGCAGAAAGCCCATTCGCAATACTAATAGCTGTAATGGCCCTCGTAGTGTTGAAAGGTTTAGTGCTGTACGCGCTAGCTCGTATCTTTGGAACACAGGCAAAAGCGCGTAGCCGAATGGCGATGATTCTTAGCCAAGGTGGTGAGTTTGCTTTCGTTATTTTTACCGCGGCGAGTGCGCAGGGCATCTTAAGTGGCGAACAGGTGTCGTTCTTACTGGTAGTAGTGAGCCTGTCTATGGTGACCACGCCACTAATGCTTAAGCTGCAAGATAAGTTCTTTGCTCGTCAACTGAACCAAATCAGCGAAAGTGCGATGTCTTCGGATGTGGTTGATCGCAGCCCTCGAGTGATCATTGCTGGCTTTGGTCGTTTTGGTCAGATCATTGGTCGTCTGATGTATGCCAACAAGATTCGTATCACTGTCCTTGAAAGTGATGCCAGCCAAATACACATCCTTAGAAAGTTCGGCTACAAGGTGTTTTACGGAGACTCGACTCACCTAGAGCTATTACGCGCAGCCGGTGCTGATAAAGCAGAGGCGATTGTGTTGTGTACTGACTCCCCTGATGAAATCATGAAAACCGTCGATTTATGTAAGCAGCACTTCCCACGCTTAAAGATCTTGGCGCGTGCACGAAGCCGTGTTGAAGCGTATCAACTACTTAACCACGGTGTGAGTAACTATTCGCGTGAAACCTTCCTTGGAGCATTGGATTTAGGTCGTCAAACATTGACTGAACTTGGCATGCATCCATATAAAGCGAAGCGAGCAGAAGCACACTTTAGAAAGTTGGATAATGGTATGCTGAAAGAGTTGCTGCCTCAGCATAACGAAGATGCCGAGTTAGCCCAAAGAGCGAAAGAGGCTCGTAAAGAACTTGAAGAGATCTTTGGACACGAGATGGAAAACGATCACCAATCTCGAAACTATTGGCAGTAGCTTGAAGTGATAACTCATGCTTGAGCTTAGAAATAGAGCTTGGGCATAGAAATAACAGACTATAGAACTAACCTAATAATAAACGCGGTCTCTGCTTAACTTATCAATAAAGTGAGTGGGAAGAACCGCGAATCCAGAGTAGTAAAGGATATGAACGTGAAACAGAAAAAACGCTTTATCGCAGGGGCAAGCTGCCCAAGTTGCAGTACTCAAGACACACTCCGTTGGTGGATTGAAAATAATATCGAGCTGGTGGAATGTGTCGATTGTGACTTCACAGAACAGCGTAAACCGAAAACTGTAGAGAAATCTGAACACGCGAATCAAGAAATGATCGGTATTTTTAAGCCAGAATGATTGAGTTTCGTTAATTGATCCCCATAATATCCCGGTACAGAATTTTTCCTAAGCTCAACTGTTCGAGCTTAGTCCAAACCTCCTTGGAGCTCTCATGAAAATTGAAAAGAACGTAGTAGTTAGTGTTGCATATCAAGTGAAACTTGAAGATGGCGTAGTAGTTGACCAATCAACTGCAGAAGCTCCACTAGATTACCTTCACGGTCACAACAACCTAATTACAGGTCTTGAAAAAGAGCTTGAAGGCAAAGTAGCTGGCGACAAGTTCTCTGCAACTGTTACTCCAGAAGACGCATACGGCGAACACAACGACGCACTAGTTCAACGTGTTCCTGCTGACGTATTCCAAGGTGTTGAGCAAATCGAAGTTGGCATGCGTTTCCTAGCGGATACTGACCAAGGTCCAATCCCAGTTGAAGTTACTGAAGTAGATGGCGACGAAGTTGTTGTTGATGGTAACCACATGCTAGCTGGCCAAACTCTAACGTTTGACGTTGAAGTTGTAGCGGTTCGTGAAGCGACTGAAGAAGAAGTTCAACACGGTCACGTACACCAAGAAGGCGGCTGTGGCGGTCACGACCACGATCATGACCACGAAGGCGGTTGCTGTGGTGGCGAAGGCCATGACCACGGTGAAGAGAAAAAAGACGGCTGCTGCGGCGGCGGTAGCTGTGGTTCTCACTAATACCGAATTAACGGTTTAGTTTAAGAATCTTGAAAGCCTCCCTTGTGGAGGCTTTTTGCGTTTAGGAGTCTCGCTTTTTGACCTCGCTTTTCTCTACCAAACTAAGTGTCCGCAAATCTAAGCATTCGTAAAAGTTTGGTTTTCGTTATCAGACATCGAACCATGGATGTGGTATTGATAGCACAACATTATAAGACGACGTCAGTGGAGAGTTTGTATGTCACAGCCTTTTTCAATTGCCATTCATGGTGGTGCAGGAACCATCTTGCGCGAGCAAATGAGCTATGAATTAAAAGCGGGTATTACCGAGGCTTTGGAAAAATCGGTTTTGGCTGGTTATCAAATATTGCAATCGGGTGGTGATGCTCTGGATGCGGTAGTGGCATCGGTTAAGGTGATGGAAGACAGCCCGCACTTTAATGCCGGTAGGGGCTCTGTTTTAACGCATGATGAATTTGTTGAGATGGACGCTTCTGTGATGCATGGCCGCGAAATGGATGCAGGTGCTATTGCAGGCGTTCGCCATATCAAAAACCCAATTGAGCTTGCACGTGATGTGATGCGGAAAAGCGACCATGTGTTGCTGATTGGTGAAGGTGCCGAGAAGTTTGCGTTTGAGCATGACTACACCTTTACCGAGCAAGATTACTTCTTTACTGAGCGCCGCTATGACCAACTTCAGTCGATGAAAGAGAAAGGCATCTTTGCTCTGTCTGAAGCGAAATATGATGAACAGCAAGCTGAGAAATACCCTGACGATAAAAAGTACGGCACGGTTGGTGCGGTCGCATTAGACCAAGCGGGTAACTTAGCGGCAGCAACCAGTACCGGTGGCGTGACCAATAAGAAATACGGTCGTGTGGGTGACTCTCCGATCATTGGTGCAGGAACCATCGCTGAAAATGGCAATGTTGCCGTCTCAACAACCGGGATGGGTGAGTTCTTCCTACGTAAAATGGTCGCCAGTGATGTCGCAGCACGAATGCGTTATCTGAAAGAAGATGTGCACACCGCTTGTGAAACGATCATTCAAGGTGAATTGAAAACCATGGGTGGAGAAGGTGGCTTGATCGCTATCGATGGCCAAGGCGATATACATTTTGGTATGAGCAGCTCAGGAATGTATCGTGCAAGCGTTGATACTCAAGGTCGTGTTGAAGTGAAGATTTATGCCGACGACTAAGTTGGTATCGGCTTAATTGGCTTTAGCTTATTCACTGAGATGAAATAAACAAAAGGGCGACAGATAAGTATCTGTCGCCCTTTTAGTTTTCTATGTCCTGTCCTGAAATGTGTTTACACATTGAGGACGAGAAACTAACGATATGCGTCGTTAGATTTAATTGGTTATTTTGAACCGCACTTAATAGTGTGGAGGTGGCGTCTCTTCTGATGCGTCAGCTAGATTAGAGCCATCCATATTTTTTACTTTGCCAACCACGAACTTCATCTGATCTTGCATTCTCGTGATTAACATTTGTTGTTGGCTAAGCGCTTCATTGAGTTCTTCAATGGTCTGTTCTTGGAAAGCTAGCTGACACTCTAGGTCATTTACGCGGCTTTCTAGTTGTTCAACTCGCTTTTCTGTCATCGTTCTTAATCCACATTCCAAGCTTGGGCAATGCCCGCAGAGGTGCCCGATATCACACGGTTCTTATCATCAAAGGCTGCATCATACACTACCGCACGAGGAGGGCGAGCATCTTTTAGTGGCTCAGCATCGTGGCGAGAAATTCGTTTGCCATCCTGAGTATTCCACACACTCACTTGGCTGGATGGCGTGCCCGTCACCAACATGCTGCCGTCATCAGAAAAACGAGCACTCGAAAAAATCAACTGTCGAGACCAGCTTTGCAATTGCGCTTGAGGTTCGCCCGTTTCAAGATCCCAAATCATCGCTTGATTGCCGCCATCAGAGGTAAAAGCCAGTTCACCATCGCGTTGTAGCGCGACTCGTACTACTCTTTGTTCATGCTCAAAGGTGCGCAACACCAAGCCCGACTCGGTATCCCAAAGGTAAGCTTTGTAGTCGTTGCCGCCTGATAATGCGTAGCGGCCATTAGAAGAGAGGGAGACTGAATTCACTTTTTCTCGGTGAGCAAGGAACTCCAGACGGCGTCCGGTGACTAAGTCCACATAGATGGCTTTTCCATTAGAAAGGCCAAGCAGTACTTTTTCACCATTGCTAGAGATATCGACATCGCGAATCAAGCCGTCGGAGATAGACCAGAGCCCTTGTGCTTGAGTCCAAGATAAGTCCCAAACGGCGAAGTTCATCTGGCTAGCGGTAATGGCAAAACGGCCATTGTCCGAGATACGGATACGCGATACTTGGTTTTCTAACTGGTCTTGTGGACCAAGCTGAGCCAACTCTTGGTCTTCGGCGAGGTCCCAAAGGAGCAGTTGCTTTTGCTGAGAGTAGAGCAGGGCGAAGCGTCCATCTCTGCTGAGTGCAAAGCTGGTGGCACCATTGGGCTCAATTTCCCAACGCTGCTCATCATCTTGGAAGAAAAAGCAACCATTTAACAAGGTGATGACAATTGTACATAGCAATGAGTGGAAAAATATTCGCATCACATCTAATAATCCGGTTTGTGTCGAAAGACATATGACTAGTATATTGTTATAACTAACGTATTCACACCAATCTAATCATTAGATTTGTGCACAATAACCAATGGCTTGGCCATTAATTGGAGAATTCAATGAAATCAGTTTTAAAAGTATCACTGCTTGCCGCAACGGTTATGCTAGCAGTTGGTTGTCAGAAAGAAGAACCAAAGGCAGAAGCTCCACAGGTAGAAGAAGTTAAAGTTGAAGCAGTAAACTTTAAAACAGAAGATGACAAAGCGGCTTACGCAATCGGTGTATCTTTCGCTAACTACCTAAGCACAAGCATTGATAAGCCAAGCGAGCTAGGTATCAACCTAGACAAAGATATGGTTCTTCAAGGTATCGAAGACGTATTCGCAGAGAAAACAGCACTTAACGAAGAAGAAACTCGCGCAGCTCTTGAAGCTCTAGACAAGCGTGTTGCTGAAACGATGCAAGCACAAGCGGCAGAAAAATCTGCAGAAGTGAAGAAAGCCGGTGATGACTTCCGCGCTGAGTTCGCTAAAACTGAAGGCGTTAAGCAAACTGAATCTGGTCTACTTTACCAAGTAATGACTGCTGGTGAAGGCGCTTCTCCAAAAGACACTGATACCGTTCAAGTACACTACAAAGGTACGCTAACAGACGGTACTCAGTTCGACAGCTCTTACGATCGTGGCGAACCAGCAACATTCCCACTAAACCGCGTAATCCCAGGCTGGACTGAAGGCGTACAACTGATGCAAGTTGGTTCTAAGTACAAGTTCGTTATCCCGCCAGAGCTAGCATACGGTGAGCAAGACACACCGACTATCCCAGCTAACTCAACGCTAGTATTCGAAGTAGAACTACTAAACATCGATAACGCTGAAGCAGCTCCTGCACAGTAATATCGGTTAAAAGCCTCGTACTAAAATACGTTGATTGAATAAAAAGCCTAACTTTGAGTTAGGCTTTTTTTATGATTTGAAGATGAGTATTTGATTTTTAAACTTGTTCTAAATCACTAGTTGCAATGTTAGCTAGGTGTGCAATTAAAATTTTCTGATAAACTTACATAAATTTGTTGATTTTTCACACGAAGGTAAGGAATAAGTGACTACTACAGAAACAGTCAATGCAGATGTGTTACTTGAAATGGAATCAGTCCACGTTATGCCATTCAGTGAACACGATAAAATCATTCTAAGATCTTATGAGGCCGTTGTTGACGGTATTGCGAGCCTTATTGGTCCGTTTTGTGAAATCGTTTTGCACTCTTTAGAAGACCTCAATACTTCTGCGATTAAAATTGCCAACGGCGAAAATACAGGTCGTCAGGTTGGCTCGCCGATTACCGATCTTGCATTGAAGATGCTAAAAGATATTGAAGGTTCTAAGCGTAACTTCTCACGTTCATACTTCACTCGCGCTAAAGGCGGAGTGTTGATGAAGTCGATCACGGTTGCTATCCGCAATGGTGAAGACCGAGTGATTGGCCTACTGTGTATTAACGTGAATCTAGACGCGCCATTCTCACAAGTACTGCAATCGTTCATGCCTACGCAAGACGCAGACGAAGCCGCATCATCGGTTAACTTCGCTAGTGACGTTGAAGAACTTGTCGACCAAACGGTTGAACGCACCATTGAAGAAATTAACGCTGACAAATCGGTATCGAACAATACTAAGAACCGTCAGATCGTGATGGAGCTGTACGACAAAGGTATTTTCGATATTAAAGACGCGATCAACCGCGTTGCTGAGCGACTGAACATCTCTAAGCACACCGTGTACCTATACATCCGCCAACGTAAAACAGAGGATGAAGAGGGTTGCTAAGCTATACACTCCTAGTGAATGGGCCAGTCTATGGCTCACAGTCAGCAAGAAGTGCCTACCAGTTTGCCGTGGCTCTGATTAAACAGGGCCACAAACTTCACAGTGTGTTCTTCTATCAAGATGGCGTGAGTAACGGCTCAGACCTTACCGTACCGGCTAACGATGAATTTGATTTAGCTTCTGCTTGGCAAAAGCTGGCTGATGAACACGATGTTAGCCTTGAAACCTGTGTGGCAGCTGCGCTAAGACGCGGAGTGATTAGCTCTGAAGAAGCAGAGCAACATCAACTAAGTGCCTCTAACCTAGCCACTGGATTTACTCAAGCCGGATTAGGAAGCTTATCGGAAGCGCTACTAACGCAAGATAGGGTTGTGCAGTTTTGAGAAAGTTAGCCTTTATATTTAACAGTTTCCCTCATACGACCGCTGCGGGTAGAGAAGGGTTAGACGCCCTGCTTGCTGCGTCCGCATATAGTGAAGACATTGCCGTGTTCTTTGTTGGCGATGGCGTGACACAGCTTCTCAAAGCGCAGCAGCCCGACGAAACACTATCGCGTGACTACATCTCTGCATTCAAACTTATGGACCTGTACGACATCGAACAGGTGTATGTGTGTCAGCGTAGTCTGAGTCAGTTTGGTCTTTCAGCAGACAACCTGCTGATCGATGTGACCACCGTTGAAGCCGACGAGTTAACGCAGAAGTTAGCTCAGTGCCAACAGGTACTGACTTTCTAGGGGACGCTATGCTTCATATTGTAAAATCAGTCGACAAACTTAAACTCGCATTGACCTATTCTCAGCCACAAGATCAGTATCTTTTGGTGGAAGATGCGGTGTATGTTTGCCTTCCCAATCATGAGTTATTCACTCAAATCTGCGCAGTAGAGCAGGTGTCGGTGTTAAAACCAGATCTCGATAGCCGAGGTTTACAACTACTTGTCTCAAGTACCATTGATCAAGTTGACTTCGATGGCTTCGTTAAACTGACGGTTTTGAACGACAAATCAGTCACTTGGTAGCTGTGTTTTATCAGTTTGGTTAAAAGTAGACCATCCTGAGCTCTAGACGGCTAAAAAAGATCTGTATATTTCTTGACACACCTCCCACTGCTGAATAGAATTTTGCGTCCCTAATTACGACTTGTGATTAGGGATAGATTTTTCACAAAGCTTACTTTCAAGTAAATTTCAGGAGCTAGTTAATGGCAACTATTAACCAGTTGGTTCGCAAACCTCGTGTAAAGCAAGTTGTTAAAAGCAACGTGCCTGCACTAGAAGCGTGCCCACAAAAACGTGGTGTATGTACTCGTGTTTACACTACTACACCTAAAAAACCTAACTCGGCACTACGTAAAGTATGTCGTGTACGTCTAACTAACGGTTTCGAAGTAACTTCGTACATCGGCGGTGAAGGCCACAACCTACAAGAGCACAGTGTTGTACTAATCCGTGGCGGTCGTGTAAAAGACCTTCCGGGTGTTCGTTACCACACTGTTCGCGGCGCACTTGACTGTGCTGGCGTTAACGACCGTAAACAAGGTCGTTCTAAGTACGGTGTGAAACGTCCTAAGTCTTAATTGATTCTCTTTTTTAAAAAGAAATCGTTAAGTAAGGCCAAACACTATTTTATTTATTATTCTGAAAAGTTTTGGAAAAAACCTGAAGAAGACAACGGAGAATATCCATGCCACGTCGTCGCGTAATAGGTCAGCGTAAGATCCTTCCAGATCCTAAGTTCAAATCTGAATTGCTGGCAAAATTCGTTAACATCCTTATGGTTGACGGAAAGAAATCTACTGCAGAAAAAATCGTTTACACTGCACTAGATTCAATGGCTGAGAAGTCTGGTAAAGACCACTTAGCTGTATTTGAAGAAGCTCTTGAAAATGTTCGCCCAGCGGTAGAAGTTAAATCTCGCCGTGTAGGTGGTTCAACTTACCAAGTACCTGTAGAAGTTCGTCCGGTTCGCCGTAACGCTCTTGCTATGCGTTGGGTAGTTGAAGCTGCGCGTAAGCGTGGTGAAAAATCTATGGCTCAACGCCTAGCTGCTGAAATGCTAGACGCGTCTGAGAACAAAGGTACTGCGGTTAAGAAACGTGAAGACGTTCACCGCATGGCTGACGCAAACAAAGCGTTCGCACATTACCGTTGGTAATACCTTTTTAGTGCTGCAAGGTTCCTTGCAGCACTTCTTTAGTTCCTATGCTTATGCTAGGAACTATTGCTATTTCTAGGGCAAGCAATTTTTAGCGAAGCATCGCTTTTAACGCCTAATCTAGACATAGCAATAGTCCCTAAGTCTCTAATAAGAGGATTCAACCGTGGCTCGTAAAACTCCTATAGAGCAATACCGTAATATCGGTATCGTTGCTCACGTAGATGCAGGTAAAACAACCACAAGTGAACGTATTCTGTTCTATACCGGTCTTTCTCACAAAATCGGCGAAGTTCACGATGGTGCAGCAACCATGGACTGGATGGAGCAAGAGCAAGAGCGCGGTATTACGATCACTTCAGCAGCAACCACTACGTTTTGGCGTGGTATGGAAGCTCAGTTCTCGGACCACCGTATTAACATCATCGACACTCCTGGACACGTTGACTTCACAATCGAAGTAGAACGTTCTCTGCGTGTGCTTGATGGTGCAGTTGTTGTGTTCTGTGGCTCATCTGGTGTTGAACCTCAGTCAGAGACAGTATGGCGTCAAGCTGATAAGTACCAAGTTCCACGTATGGTTTTCGTTAATAAAATGGACCGTACCGGCGCTGACTTCTTGCGCGTAGTTGAACAGATCAAGGACCGCTTAGGCGCAACTCCTGTTCCAATTCAACTGAACATTGGTGCTGAAGAAAACTTCCAAGGCGTTGTCGATCTTATCAAGATGAAGGCAATTAACTGGAATGAAGCTGACCAAGGCATGACTTTCACGTACGAAGATATTCCTGCAGACATGCAAGAAATGGCTGAAGAATATCGTACAGAACTTGTTGAAGCTGCTGCAGAAGCAAATGAAGAGCTGATGGATAAGTACCTTGAAGAAGGTGAACTAACAGAAGCTGAAATCAAACAAGGTCTTCGTACTCGTACCCTTAATAATGAAATCGTACTTGCTACTTGTGGTAGTGCATTCAAAAACAAAGGTGTACAAGCTGTTCTAGATGCAGTTGTTGATTTCCTTCCTTCTCCAGTCGATGTACCTGCAATTAAAGGTATCGATGAAGATGAGAACGAAGCAGAGCGTCACGCAGACGACAAAGAACCGTTCTCAGCGCTAGCATTTAAGATTGCAACAGACCCATTCGTTGGTACTTTAACTTTCATCCGTGTTTACTCTGGTGTTGTTGAAAGCGGTAAAACAGCTTATAACTCTGTGAAGAAACAACGTGAACGCTTAGGTCGCATTGTTCAAATGCACTCAAACAAGCGAGAAGAAGTAAAAGAAGTACGAGCAGGTGACATCGCAGCCATCATTGGCCTGAAAGATGTGACTACTGGTGAAACCCTTTGTGACCAGAACCATAAGATTGTTCTTGAGCGCATGGAGTTCCCAGACCCAGTTATTCAGATCGTTGTAGAGCCAAGCTCTCAAGCTGATCAAGACAAAATGACTATCGCTCTAGGTAAACTAGCAGCGGAAGACCCATCGTTCCGCGTTGATATGGATGCGGAAACTGGCCAGACTCTGATTTCTGGTATGGGTGAACTACACTTAGATATCATCGTTGACCGTATGAAGCGCGAATTTAGCGTGAACTGCAACGTTGGTAACCCGCAAGTGGCTTACCGTGAGACTATTCGTGGTACAGCGAAAGCGGAAGGTAAATTTATCCGTGAACATGGTGGTAAAGGTCAGTACGGTCACGTATGGCTGAAACTAGAACCATCAGAAGCTGGCGAAGGCTTTGTCTTTGTGGATGAAATTGCCAATGGTATCGTACCGAAAGAGTTTATCGCTTCAGTTGCTAAAGGCGTTGAAGAGCAGATGAACAATGGTGTGCTTGCTGGCTATCCAGTTTTGGATATCAAAGCTACACTATATGATGGTTCTTACCATGAAACAGATTCAAGTGAGATGGCGTTTACAATCGCTGCCTCTATGGCTTTCAGAACGGGTGCACTTGAAGCGCAACCGGTTCTGCTTGAGCCTATGATGAAAGTTGAAGTAACTACTCCAGAAGACTGGATGGGTGACGTTGTTGGCGATATTAACCGTCGTCGCGGCATCATCGAAGGTATGGACGAGGGGACAGCTGGCCTGAAGATAATTCGTGCACAAGTTCCGTTGTCTGTCATGTTCGGTTACGCAACTGATTTACGTTCTGCGACACAAGGTCGTGCTTCTTACTCTATGGAGTTTAGTGAGTACGCTGAAGTGCCTAACAATGTTGCAAAAGCAATCATTGCAGAGCGTGGTTAAACAAAAGGAAGGCATTTTTTTTCATTTTTTGAAAGAACAATGCGTCCAAATATTGCGCTAACGAGAGTTGGCGCATAAAATAGCAATTTCTGGCGCGTCTCGCTCAATAATGAACGTGGCGAATCATAACTAGGAAGGAACACGATTGTGTCTAAAGAAAAATTTGAACGTACGAAACCGCACGTAAACGTTGGTACTATCGGCCACGTTGACCACGGTAAAACAACTCTAACTGCTGCTATCTGTACTACTCTTGCAAAAGTATACGGCGGTGTTGCTAAAGATTTCGCATCTATCGATAACGCTCCAGAAGAGCGTGAGCGCG
>NZ_JBGONQ010000009.1:0-131039 GCF_041439145.1 Vibrio sp. 1F255
CGAGATACCGACTACTTCTTCTTGAAGATAAAAGCGGCTTTCCCCGGAAAGCCGCGATGAACCTTTTTTTATGTTTGGTTCGTTTGTAAAACGGATTGAGAGGCAATAGCTCTGCTACTTAATATGAGCTGAGCCAGTCATGTTCAATTGGAATAGGGAGTTAAACCTCTGCCGCGACAACTCGCCCACTGAAGTAGTCATTCGAGACAATGTATTCGGTTGTTCTGGTCAGCTCGTCTTGCAGCTGCGCCCAGTGACATCGGTTGAGCTTGCCATCGGAGTTATGAACGGCGGGAACAACGCCACCGACTCGAATGCCAAAGGGAGTCAGCTCTTTCGCCCAACTATGGGTAAAGCCAGTGATCATTGAGTTTGCGCTCTCTAAGCCAGACACATCGTGAAAGTCATCATGAGATATCACATTCACAATCACGCCTTCCTTATCTTCCTCTCGCAATCTCTCAGCACTGATTTGCCCAAATGCGAACAGGGTCGATGCCATCGATGAGAGATCATTAATAAAGCTGCTCACAGGCTGATCGCCAATTAGGCTAGGCATTGGGGAGCTTATCCAGTTATTGACCAGCACATCGGGTGTCGTGTTGAAGGTGGTTTGAATAAAATCATATACGCTGAGAATCGCTTGGCTGTCATTGCCTTTGAGCGTGTAGTGGTAAACAGAGTCAGAAAACCGGGCACACTGTAGATACGTCGCTTTAAGTGCTTCCGTGTCTTTATCACAAAGGATGACGGTGGCTCCAAGGTTAACAAAGTGGTTCGCAATCGCCCCCCCCAGTCGCGAGCCGGCAGATGTCACCAATATGATTGAGCTTTTTATTTCCATCCCAGTACCTAAACAAATCGTCCATGTCGGATAAGGATGGGTTAAAATTTATACAACGGGTGTGAATTGGTTCAAACTAAGGTGTGCCAATTAATAAGTTTTTATGAACTTAGTGGCACGTCACATTTTGTAGTAACTTCAAGCGGTAACCGACATCAGGTGTTTTTAGGTTGCCTAAGGCTAGTGGTTCATATCATTCGTGTGAATACTTTGAAGTGTGCGAGTTAGTCGAAGAAGAGCTATGGATAGACAGCGAAAAAGGGAAAGGTAGGTGATCGCTATACTTGAGCTTGAATTTGATACCGACGTTGCGCGGTGGTTAGCTCATTGTAGAGCGTGGCATGTGGCAAATCAGGTAAATGCTTGTTTGCGAGTTTGCGTCGGTCATGACCAGAAAGGTTTTGGTAAACCTCTTCGGGTAAGTCGGCTGTATCTTCAGGCATGAAGGCAAGCGCTTCAGGTTTCAAGTAATGGCTGAGTTTGGCGCTGGCAAGGCTAGCTTGATGAAAATGATTAGATTGCTGAGCTGAAATCTCATATGAAGACTGGTTTGAACGCAGTTGTTGAGGTTCTGCTACGCCAAATTGTTTGCGCAGGCGATCTTCATTTGTCTCTGTGATTTCAATGGTGTCAATTGGCGTGCAATCACGGACATCATTAGAAAACATAGATAACAGCAACGCGAAATCTGCACGGCGACCTTGCTCAACCGCTTGGCTGATCCCGATGCCGAACTTCAGTTCGTTGATGATTCCTGCTTTGTCTAAAGTATGTATTTGCATGTCGCCTCTCATTGGATACACCTTTAACGGCATGGAGTCGGCAAACTTTAGTGTTTAATTACAGGCAAATAGAGAATTTATGTAGGGTTGGGAAGAAGGCTATCAATAGTTCGAGAAGTAAGCGCTATTGGCGGGTTTATTACGAAATGTTTAGATTTTGTGGAACACGACAGATACAAAAAAGCTCACGCCGAGGCATGAGCTTTCAATAGATAACTCGCTATAAATAGCGCAGCGTAAGCAATAATTACTTAGCTAGGTTCTCTTCTACGAAAGACCAGTTTACTAGGTTCCAGAATGCAGCCATGTAGTCAGGGCGAACATTGCGGAAATCGATGTAGTAAGCGTGTTCCCATAGGTCAACAGTTAGAAGTGGAGTAACACCTTCTTCTGTTAGAGGAGTAGCAGCGTTAGAAGTGTTAACGATGTCTAGAGAACCGTCAGCTTTCTTAACTAACCAAGTCCAAGAAGAACCGAAGTTGTTGATTGCTGAATCAGTGAATTTCGCTTTGAATTCTTCGAAAGAACCGAATGCAGCGTTGATAGCTTCTGCAACAGCGCCAGTTGGTTCGCCGCCCGCTTTAGGAGCAAGACAGTGCCAGTAGAACGTGTGGTTCCAGATTTGAGCAGCGTTATTGAAAACACCACCAGTAGAAGTCTTAACGATCTCTTCTAGTGTTTTGCCTTCAAACTCAGTACCTGGGATAAGGCCGTTTAGCTTAACAACGTAAGTGTTGTGGTGCTTACCGTGGTGGAAATCTAGCGTTTCTGCTGAGATGTGTGGTTCTAGCGCGTCTTTCGCGTAAGGAAGAGCCGGTAGTTCAAATGCCATTGCTCAATTCTCCATTAATATGAAAGAGTTAACTCTTTCGATTGCTTCCAGTGATATTATTATTCATGGCTCGCTATACTGCCAATCATGGTCAATTTGCTGACTTGCGATATAGTTTAGCAAGTTTTTACTTTATTAAAAGCTTATTTCATTACTTTTGTGTGAATTGTTAGCTTAGCTTGTTAACCGCTTTTTTTATATGGTTTTTATTCTTTTAGTTTGGGGTAGAATAAAGGCAATAAAAGCCGTAATCCATTAACGAGGAAGCAATGGAAACTATCGATAAAATCAAACAGCAAATTGAAGAAAACACTATTCTACTGTACATGAAAGGTTCTCCTAAGCTACCTAGCTGTGGTTTCTCTTCTCAAGCGTCTCAAGCTCTAATGGCATGTGGCGAAAAATTTGCTTACGTAGATATCCTACAAAACCCTGATATCCGTGCAGAGCTTCCTGCTTACGCACAGTGGCCAACTTTCCCACAACTTTGGGTTGAAGGTGAGCTAATCGGTGGTTGTGACATCATTCTTGAGATGTTCCAAAAAGGCGAACTTCAGCCAATCATCAAAGAAGCAGCGGCTAAAGTTGCTGGCGATGACGCTGAATAAGTTCTAGCCTTTGCGCTGAATAGTTAAAATGAGGGGCCTTAATCAGGCTCCTTTTTTGTTTGAATTGATCGAATCATTGACTCGATAAGGAATGAACAATGAACGTAAAACTTCATTATGTGCATGATCCAATGTGCAGCTGGTGTTGGGGTTACAAGCCAACACTTGAGTTATTGAAACAACAATTGCCTGCGAGCATTGAGTTTAACTATGTAGTGGGTGGTTTGGCCCCGGATTCTGATGAGCCAATGTCAGAAGAGATGAAAGGCAAGCTGCAAGCGATTTGGAAGCAGATCGAAGCTAAGTTGGGTACTGAGTTTAACCATGATTTTTGGACAGAGTGCCAACCTGTTCGCAGTACTTACCCTGCGTGCCGTGCCGTGATTGCTGCAGGTTTTCAAGACCACTACGAAGCGATGCTTGAAGCGATTCAACATGCTTACTACCTTCGTGCGATGTTGCCACATAGCCAAGACACACATTTGCAGTTGGCTGAAGAGCTAGGTATGAATGTTCAACAGTTTGAAAATGACCTTTCTAGCAAGTTATTGGAAAGTGAGTTAGATGACCAGCTAGGCTTTAAAGAAGCGATGGGTGTATTTTCTTACCCGACCTTAATGCTTGAAGTGAACGGCATCTTTAGTGAAGTTGAATTGGATTATCATTCAACGGAAGCGACGCTTAAGTCTATTCGCGAAATTTTAGTGAGTAATGCTCCCGCTGCGTAATTCAGCGAGAGTCATCTGTATTCGCAATGATTTCTAAGGCTTACTCATCAGAGTAAGCCTTTTTTGTTTGGTGTCGCTAGTTCAATGAGAGTGAGCGGAAGGAAGAGTAGAATGAATCTCAGAGACAAAAAAGACCGCACGAGGCGGTCTTTGTAATAATAGCTTAGGTTCTTTACTACAGAACCATGGCTGCAATCCAACCGAATACGATCAGTGGGATGTTGTAGTGCAGGAACGTCGGTACTACGGTTTCCCATACGTGCTCGTGTTGACCATCAGCATTTAGACCAGACGTTGGACCTAATGTTGAGTCAGAAGCCGGAGAGCCCGCATCACCAAGTGCTGCAGCTGTACCTACTAGAGCGATTGTTGCCATAGGCGAGAAGCCAAATGCTGCTGCTAGTGGAACGTAGATGGTAGCAAGGATCGGAATCGTAGAGAACGAAGAACCGATCCCCATTGTTACTAATAGACCAACGATGAGCATAAGCAGTGCTGCTAGAGGCTTGTTGTCGCCGATGCTTGTTGAAAGTGCTTCAACCAGAGATTCAACGCCACCTGTTTGCTTCATAACTGCCGCGAAACCTGCCGCTGCAATCATGATGAAACCGATCATTGCCATCATGTGAACGCCCTTGGTGAAGACATCTTGTGTCTCTTTCCAAGCAATGACGCCACCGAAGGTAAATACCATGAAACCCGCTAGAGCACCGATGATCATAGAGCCCGTCGACAGTTGAACTGTTAGCGCAGCTACGATACCCGCCGCTGCAACTAAGATGTGCTTCTTGTTGATCTCTTTCACTTCTGTTGAAACAACAGTGTGAGAGGTTTCTTTGTATTGGCGAGGCTTACGGTAAGTAAAGAATACTGCAGTAAGGAGACCGAAGATCATGCCTGCTGCTGGTAACAACATTGCCATAGGTACTTGGCTTGCTACAACGTTTTCAAGACCATTGTCGTGAAGGTTTTTAAGCAGAATGTTGTTTAGGAAGATGCCACCAAAACCAATCGGTAGCACCATGTAAGGTGTAATCAGACCAAAAGTAAGTACACACGCAACTAGACGGCGGTCTAGGTTCATTTTTGCGAATACGCCTAGTAGAGGTGGGATTAAGATTGGGATGAAGGCGATATGTACTGGAATCACGTTTTGCGAAGACATGGTCACTAAGATCAACGACGCAAGCATGCCGTATTTAAGACCAGTCGATGCCGCACTGTTCTCTTTGCCGTGAATGCGTTTGATAACACTTTGAGCAAGGAGATCTGTGATACCAGAACGTGAGATAGCAACAGCGAATGTACCAAGCATAGCGTAGCTAAGTGCAATCGTTGCACCGCCGCCTAATCCACTTTCGAAAGCCGCGACTGCGTCGTTCAAGCTCATACCAGAGGCTACGCCACCGATAATTGCACTGAACGTCAGAGCAACGACTACGTTTACGCGCATCAAAGCTAAAACAAGCATGATGCAAACTGAAATTACAACAGGATTCATATTATTCTCGGGATGTTGTGTTTTTTATGAAGGCAATACGAAAAAACGTTTACCGACTCTATTTTTTATTCTTCGTCAACAAGAGGCCAACCACCAAGGGCTTTCCATTTGTTTACAATGCCGCAAAATAACTCTGTGGTTTTTTGCGTATCATACAAAGCAGAGTGTGCTTCTTTGTTGTCAAATTCCATCCCTGCAGTGCGGCAAGCTTTAGCCAAAACGGTTTGACCGTAGGCAAGACCACTAAGAGCTGCAGTGTCAAAAGTAGCAAATGGATGGAAAGGGACGCGTTTAAGCTTACAGCGCTCACTTGCCGCATTAACGAAGTTCAAATCGAATGTAGCGTTGTGAGCAACCATGATTGCGCGACTGCAATCTGAAGCTTTTTGTTCTTTTCTCACTAGCTTGTAGATTTCTTTAAGGGCTTCTTGTTCCGACACAGCACCACGTAATGGGCTAAATGGGTCTTTAATTCCGTTAAAGTCTAATGCTGCCTGCTCTATATTTGCGCCTTCAAAAGGCTCAATGTGAAAATGAAGCGTTGATGCAGGGTGCAGATCTCCGTTCTCATCCATTTTTAATGTAATGGCACAGATTTCTAATAATGCATCGGTTTCAGCGTTAAACCCTGCGGTTTCCACGTCGATGACCACTGGAAAATAGCCGCGAAAGCGTTTTTTTAGGGTCAGAGCTTCGTTTTCTACAGTCATGTTAGCCCAAATAAGTGTGATTAAGGCTGCATTATTGCAGATAATAGCAGTGATAAAAACTAGGGAAGGGCAATAAATCTTAAATTACCTAACCCATTGCGGCTTGATAATTGCATATTTAAACGTGAGAGAAAAATGCGGCAATTGGCTGCATTGTTAAACGAATTGCTTAAGAGATACTCCACTTTATGAAGAAACAACTCATAACAGGTTCAATGCTATTTTCGCTACTTGTGTCGTCATCGGTCATAGCACAAGAAAAGCGTTACGGAGCATCTCCTCAACAGTCGACATGGGAGATGGTAGCCAACACGCCACTTGAATGTCGCTTGGTCCACCCAATTCCAAACTTTGGTGATGCTGAGTTCTCATCTCGCGCGAGTAAAAAAATCATTTTGGACTTTGAGCTTAAAATGCGCCGTCCAATGGGTGCGACGCGCAATGTAAGCTTGATCTCTATGCCGCCACCTTGGCGTCCGGGTGAAAGTGCTGATCGTATGACAACCATTAAGTTCTTCCAGCAATTTGACGGCTATGTCGGCGGTCAAACAGCTTGGGGCATCTTGAGTGAGTTGGAGAAAGGGCGTTATCCGACATTCAGCTACCAAGAGTGGCAGAGCCGAGATCAACGTATCGAAGTGTCGTTGTCGTCGGTGTTGTTCCAAGAAAAATACAATGTGTTCAGTGACTGTGTTGCTAACCTGCTGCCTTACAGCTTTGAAGATATCTCTTTCACTATTTTGCATTACGACCGCAACAGCGACCAGCTGAACAAGTCGTCGCGCAAAAGGCTGAGCCAGATTGCCGATTACGTTCGCTATAACCAAGACATCGACCTTGTGCTGGTGGCAACGTACACCGACTCTGTCGACAGCAAAGGGATTAGCCAAAACCTTTCAGAGCGCAGAGCAGAATCGTTAAGAGAGTACTTCAAATCTCTAGGCCTGCCAGAAGATCGTATCCAAGTGCAAGGCTATGGCAAGCGTCGTCCGATTGCGGACAATAACTCGCCAATTGGTAAAGATAAGAACCGACGTGTTGTGATCTCTTTAGGTCGCACACAGGTTTAAGCTAAACAACAGCTTGTTTTGAAATGACAAAGCCCGTCTTGATGACGGGCTTTTTTATGTTTTAAATTTGGAGTCGTTGTTTTAACGGAACTTGTTTAATTCAAGCGGAAGCGGGCGATCATTTCACAGTTGGTCGCGGTATCGATCTTCTCCACCATAGAGGCAATTTTAGGGTTTGGGTGGCGTTTCATGAAATCGATCAGCGCTTTCTTACAGCAACCAATAGAATCGATAAAGCTTGAACATTGGGTATTAGGGCACTGAGGGATCAGTGTGAGTACCTTTTCGGAAGCCAGTTGAAGATACTTGAGCTCGTATTCAGTGTCGCCAGCCCAACGCCAGAATTGAGCAAGATTGTGGCAAGAAATCACCGAGATCAGTAAGCGTTCATCGGCTTGAATATCGGTGCGTTCTGTAATTTCTTCACTTAAGTTCAAAGCCTGCTGATAATGAAGAATACTTCGTACAGGATCGTCGAGCTGCAATGCAGTATCGGCAAGTAACGTGTGTTTTTCCCATTCGCTAATCATTGTATTACCTCACTAATCAATAGGTGGTTAATTTAAATGATAATCATTATCATTTAAAGTTTCATCAATGAGATTGTTAAGAATAATTGGTAAAGAATATCGATTATGGTGAGAGTGATAAAAAAGAAGCGAGCATAGTGCTCGCTTCTTTTTTATTTCATCAGGCGTTCAAACTCAACTTCTCAAAGAGGTTAAGGAATTAACCTTCTAGACCTGCGCTTGCTTGTTTGTTCTGAATCAGCTCAATCATGTAGCCATCAGGATCTTTCACGAACGCAATGTGTGTAGAGCCGCCTTTAACCGGACCTGCTTCTCGCGTTACGTTGCCGCCAGCTGCTTTAATCGCATCACACGTTGTGTAGATGTCATCAACACCGATAGCAACGTGACCAAAAGCAGAGCCAAGATCGTATTCCGTGGTGCCCCAGTTGTAAGTCAGCTCAATCACTGCGCCTTGAGATTCGTCGCCAAAGCCAACGAAAGCCAGTGTGTATTCGTACTCTTTGTTTTCGTTCTTACGTAATAGCTGCATGCCCATTACATTGGTGTAGAACTCGATAGACTTGTCTAGATCACCCACGCGTAGCATGGTGTGTAAAATACGACCGTTTGACATGATTTGCTCCTAGCTTGTTATTGGTTGTTTCTTTTATAGCACTATATATGAGCAAGCTCATAAGCAACACCAAAGAGATGATGAGTTTGGTCATATTTTCTTATTCTCATCATCTATCTTACTCTCCCCCTCTGCCTTTTTCTTATTTGTATTACAAGAAATTAAAGAGCGACGGCCTTATTAATTTGTCAGTCACTAGCGCTTAATTCGCAGTTTTGCATAAATAGTAAGTTTGAGTGTTGGTCTTTTTTGTAATGGCCAAGAATGGCCTTGGTTGTTGAATTGTGACTTATATCTCCATCTTGTTGCTGATTTCCTTTCGTTTTTACAATTGGCATCTAACTTTCCATTTTATCAATTTATGATTACGCCAACATCTCCCTGTTTATAGAAAGGTTATTCCGATGTTTTACTTCGTTATTAAGGAATTTTCGATAAAATACGCCGATAACCAATGGTTTTTACGAAAGTGCAAAGGGTGTCTATTTTTTGTGCTTATCTTTTTTAAACAATAGTTTGGGCTTGTATTGTTTGTTTTATGTTTGATGTTTGATGTGGTTGTGTTTTCAAAGTAGTTGTCAAGTGTGTATCAAGTGTATCTTTTGCGATCTTTGCTAAATAGACAATCCTTACTATATAGTTTTTCAAGCGCACCAAATCGACTAAATATTCACTTTTGATTTGTGCGATTTTTCTATCACATAAGAATAAGTATTATTTTATTACATTAGCCTCGGCGTGAGGCATTGATGTGGAGTACTCAAATGACGAGTAAATGGTTTACACAACAAAGTTCAGATGTTTTAAACGAACTGAACGCAGATCAAACGACAGGTTTATCAACTTCTGAAGCGGATGCACGCTTAGAGAAGCACGGCACTAACGAACTGACTGCACAAGAGTCAGCTTCTGCGTGGGAACTGTATATTCATCAATATAAAAACCCACTGATTTTTATTCTAGCTGTTGGTGCAATCGTTTCTTGGTCTACTGGCCACGCGATTGATGCTATTGCTATTGCAGTGATTATCCTTATCAATACTGGTATCGCGTTCTGGCAAGAATTTAAAGCTCAGAAAGGGATGGAAGCGCTAAAAGAAATGGCAGCTCCAGAAGCCGAAGTGATGCGCGATGGTAAATGGATCAGTGTTCCAGCTAAAACCCTCGTTCCTGGTGACATCATCAAAATTAATACTGGCGATATTCTGCCTGCTGATGTTCGTATTCTTGAGTCAAACCGTCTGACGGTAGATGAGGCTGCACTGACCGGTGAATCTGAGCCAGTGAATAAGCAGTCTGAACGCCTTGAAGATGAGACCCTTGGTCTTGGCGATCAGAAGAACATGGGCTTCATGACAACAATCGTGACTACAGGTACAGGCCTTGCTGTGGTAACAAGCACAGGTATGCAAACTGAAGTTGGTCACATCGCTGATATGATGAACCAAACGGAAGAGACGAAAACACCAATGCAAGAGCGTATGGACACCATAGCACTCGCATTATTGGTTGTTGCTCTTGTGGTTGTTGCTATTGTTTGTGCTATCGGTGTTTACCACGGTATGCCATGGTTAGAAATCCTAACAACAGGTATCTCTTTATCGGTTGCCGCTATTCCTGAAGGTTTACCAACGGTGGTTACTATCGTATTAACGATGGGCTCGACTAAGATGGTTAAGAATAATGCTTTGGCTAAACAGCTAGCAGCAATCGAAACGCTTGGTTCTACAACCGTTATCTGTTCAGATAAAACCGGTACGCTAACACAAAACCAAATGCAGGTGATGAAAGCGTACGATGTGTCTGGTCGTTACTGGGATGTGTCAGGTAAAGGTTTTGATCCTAAGGGTGAATTCATTACCAAAGGTCACAATGTCGAAGCGACAAACAGCCCTGCAATGATGAAAGGTCTTGTTGTTGCAACGCTTTGTAACGATGCTGAATATGTAAATGCTGATGGTAAATGGACGGTTCGTGGCAACCCGACAGAAGGTGCACTAATTGTTGCAGCTGCAAAATCAGGTCTTAAACAAGATGAAATGCTATCAACGGGTGGCTACTCAATCGTTAAGAAGTTCCCGTTCGATTCTGGTCGTAAGATGGCTTCTGTTATCGTTCGTGACCCACAAGGTAAGCACTTCCTAGCATTGAAAGGTGCGCCAGATGTTGTTCTTGGTAAATCAACCAGCTTCATGGTTGACGGTGGTTTCGTACCAACGGTTGGCTGTGAAGTTTCAGGCAACTTGGCTCTCGATACCGCACCGTCTCAAGAGCTTCATTTAAACTTTGAAGCGGCAATCCAAACCTTTGGTGGTGATGCTCTGCGTACACTTGCCGTTGGTTTCCGTGAATTAAAAGAAGAAGAGCTTGAGTTAGATTTCCCTGAGCTTGAAAAAGACGTCAGCATCCTGGGTATCTATGGCATCATGGACCCACCACGCCCAGAAGTACGCGATGCAGTAAATAGCTGTTATAGCGCTGGTGTTCGTACGGTAATGATTACCGGTGACCACGCAGTCACGGCAGCAGCGATTGCTCGTGAAATCGGAATCATCCGTAGCGAAGACGATCTAGTGGTAACGGGTGCTGAGCTTGACCAAATGGATGACGAGAAGCTGTTGTCTATCTGTTCTCAGGTTGCAGTATTTGCCCGTGTTACTCCAGAGCACAAGCTGCGTATCGTAAAAGCGCAGCAAGAGAACAATGAAGTTGCCTCTATGACCGGTGACGGCGTGAACGATGCGCCAGCACTGCGTCGTGCAGACATTGGTGTTGCGATGGGTATTACAGGTACGTCTGTTGCGAAAGACTCAGGTGACCTTATCCTGTTGGATGACAACTTCAGTACTATCGTGAAGGCGGTACGCCAGGGTCGTCAAATTTTCGATAACCTACGTAAGTTTATCCGCCAAGCACTTACAGCGAACGTGGGTGAGGTTTCGGTAATCCTATTTGCATTCCTACTCATGGGACCAGATGTAGTACTTCCGCTAACTCCACTAATGATTTTATGGGTTAACCTCGTTTCTGATGGTCTACCAGCACTCGCACTCGGTGTTGAGCCAGAAGAGAAAGATCTCATGGAGCGTAAGCCAGGCAAACGTGACCAAGGCTTCTTCTCTAATGGTCTAGGCGCTCGTATCCTAACTCGTGGTCTCGCATTAGGTGGTCTAAGCTTTGTGACATTCTCTTACGCACTCGACGGTGGTTACAGTGCTCAATACGCACAAACCGTTGCGTTTTTAACACTGATCTTTGCTCAACTTTGGAGCTTGTTCGATGCACGTACGTTTACAACGATTTATCGTAAGAATCCGTTCACTAACCACTACCTACTTGGTGCGGTGGCAGTATCGGCTATCTTGTCTTTAAGCGTTGTGTACACAAGCTTCGGTCAGTTGGTATTCAGCACAGAAGCGCTAGAGTTTAATCACTTAATATCGTTAATCTTCATTGCAGCAGTACCAACATTTGTTCTATCTGCTATCAAAGAAGTGACTAAAGTGGAGTTTATCTAAGACAGACTTCTTAGCTAAATAATTGAATCCCGCCATAAAAGGCGGGATTTTTTATGCCTGTTGTCTTGGGAACGCAGAATTAGAAGTGAAAACTTATGTAGAGGCGGATTCTAGAGAGTGGCAATAAAAAAGCAGCGCTTTAAGCGCTGCCGTATTGATTAATCGTTGTGAACGGAAAGACTAATCTTCGCTCTTTTCTTTGAATTCACAGAGGTCTTCAATGATACAGCTGCCACAGCGTGGTTTACGTGCGACACAGGTGTAACGTCCATGAAGAATGAGCCAATGGTGGACATCCAGTTTGAATTCTTTTGGGATAACTTTAAGTAGTTTTGCTTCGACATCGTCGACGGTTTTACCCATCGCTAGCTTAGTGCGGTTTGATACACGATAGATGTGAGTATCAACGGCAATGGTTGGCCAACCGAATGCGGTATTTAACACTACGTTTGCTGTTTTACGACCGACACCTGGAAGGGCTTCTAATGCAGCGCGATCTTCCGGTACTTCACCATTATGTAGGTCAAGCAGCATACGACACGTTTTGATGGTGTTTTCTGCTTTTGAGTTAAATAGGCCGATGGTCTTGATATACTCTTTTAAGCCATCAACACCTAGGTCGAAAATTGCTTGCGGAGTGTTGGCTAAAGGGTACAGCTTATCCGTCGCCTTGTTCACGCTGACATCGGTTGCTTGTGCAGACAATAGAACGGCAATCAGCAGCTCGAATGGGCTGTTCCAGTTAAGCTCAGTCTCTGGCTTTGGATTGTTTTCTCTTAAACGCTCAAGTATTTCTACTCGTTTTACATTGTTCATAGCGACATTACTTTCAAATAGTTAGGGCATGAAGCTTGGATTGCTTCTGCTTTATCATCGGTTACGCGCTCTTATGAGCGTCATTATTATATGTACTGTTTAAATCTGATTTCCCCCGCTGAGTGGTTGAGCTAACTCAGCGAGGTTTAAGCTAATTTAACTTATTAGGCATTGGTAACGCGAGCGCGTTCAATGACTGGTTTTTCTTGTTTTGGTTGTCTAGATTTTGCTTGGTTATCGATGATATTTTTCAAAGCAATTAAGAAACCAACACCAATGAAGGCACCCGGTGGAAGCAGGGCTAACAAGAAGCTGTTATCAAATTGGAATATCTGGATTCGTAACACCGAAGCCCAGTCACCAAGCAGCAGGTCTGCGCCATCAAATAGGGTCCCGTTACCAATAATCTCACGCATCGCACCTAACACGACCAATACTGATGTCATGCCTAGACCCATCCAGAAACCATCTTGAGCCGCTGGTAGCACTTCATTTTTTGAAGCGAAGGCTTCCGCACGACCAATGATGATGCAGTTGGTTACGATCAGCGGGATGAAGATACCCAAAGAGAGGTAAAGCCCATAGGCGTAAGCGTTCATCAGCAATTGAACACAGGTTACTAGCGAGGCAATGATCATTACGAATACTGGGATACGTACTTCTTTTGGCACATGATTACGAACCAAAGAAACAGAAACGTTTGAGCCGACCAGTACAAGCAAGGTAGCAATGCCTAGCCCAAGTGCGTTAGTGACTGTTGACGATACAGCCAGCAGTGGACATAACCCAAGAAGTTGCACTAGGGCAGGGTTATTGGCCCACATGCCATTTTTGATCAATGTTTTATGGTCACTCATTATTCACCACCACAATTTAGAGGTTGAGCAAGCAATGCTTGGTTGTTTTGGTTAACGTACTGGACCGCTTGTTTGACTGACTTCACGACTGCTCTTGGCGTGATAGTAGCGCCAGTAAACTGGTCAAAATCACCACCGTCTTTACGAACCTTCCAACGGTCTAGATTAGAATCCGTCACTTGCTTACCTGCAAACGAAAGAATCCAATCACTCACACGCAGATCAATCTTATCACCCAAGCCCGGAGTCTCTTGGTGAGAAAGCACGCGAGTACCTAAAATAGTACCGTCAGTTTTCATTCCAACAATGACTTTAATCGCGCCATTGTAGCCGTCTGGTGCAATCGCTTCGATCGCAATCGCGCTTGGCTCACCATTAAGCTTAGCAATGTAAGCCGGCATCGCTTGCTCAGTACCAAGCTCTTCTGCTTGAACCAAAGTACAAGACGAAAACAGCTCGTTGTCGTGCTGATCGTGTGGGATCACTTGGTTAAGAACAGACAGTAACTGAGCCTGTTCTTGTTGTTTGATCTGATCTTTGGTCAGGTAGTGAGTTACCGCGACCAAACCCGTCGAAGCACACGCAAAAATCGCGAGTACAAGGCCGTTTTTCTTAATTGCATTTAGCATGGTATCCGCTCCCTTAGTGACCGTATGTGCGAGGTTTGGTGTAGTAGTCAATCAGTGGAACACACATGTTGGCTAACAATACAGCAAACGCCACGCCATCAGGGAAACCACCCCAACTGCGGATGATAAAGACTAAACCGCCGATCAGAGCGCCAAACACTAAGCGACCTTTGACTGTCGTGGATGCTGAAACTGGGTCGGTTGCAATAAAGAATGCACCAAGCATAGTCGCGCCAGACAGAAGGTGAATGGTTGGAGAAGCGGTTTCTCCAGGAGTGAGCACTAAGAACACTAAGCTAAACAGAGTAAGACTGCCGATGAAAGCCACAGGGATATACCATTGAATAACACGTTGCTTAATCAGCACTAAACCGCCGATTAGGTAAGCAAGGTTTACCCACTCCCAGCCTACGCCAGCTAACCAACTAAATTGAGGTTGAGATAGTGCTTCTGAGGCAGTATTGCCTGCCGTTAATGCCGTTTTGAATGCATCAAGCGGCGTCGCCATTGTGGTGCCATCAATGCCAAGGCGTGCTTGTTGCAGAGACAAACCTTCGTTATTGAAGCCAGTAAAGATCATCAAGAATGAGTCAATAAAGCTTGTTGCTTCTGCTGTCAGGCTCGCGGGAGCATTCCAACTGGTCATTTGAACTGGGAATGAAATCAGCAAAACAACGTAAGCGACCATCGCAGGGTTAAATGGGTTCTGCCCTAGGCCGCCGTATAAGTGTTTCGCGATAATAATAGCGAAGAACATACCAATGACGAGGATCCACCACGGAGAGTGTGGGGGAATCGCGACACTCAGTAGCCAAGCGGTTACAACAGCACTGTAATCACGCAGTGCCATTACTGGCGGGCGTTTTCTCAATAGCATGACGGCTGCTTCAAAGGTAACAGCAAGTGCAATAGCAAATACTAACTGGATGAGGGTACCCCATCCAAAGAAGTAGGTTTGAGCTAGTAGACCTGGCAATGCACAAATAGCCACCCATTTCATTAGATCTGGGGTGCTTCTACGGCTATGCGCGTGCGGTGAGCTGGCGATAAAGAAGGCCACTACTCTTTCTCCTCATTGTTCTTTTTATCTAGCTCTTGCTGTGCTTTTCTTGCTTTAGCACGAGCAATAGCGGCAGCAACGGCTGCTTTTTTAGGGTCAACAGCTTCAGATTGAGTTTCAGCTGCCACTTCGAGCACTGGCTCTGGCGTTTCTACTGTTTCGTCTTGTTTCGCTTGCTGGGCTTTTTTGGCTTTAGCACGAGCGATAGCTGCAGCAACGGCGTCTTTCTTAGCATCGCCAGAACTTCCAGCTTCAGTTTCAACTGCAGGTTCAGGAGCTTCGGTTGTTTCTTGTGTCGCTTGCTGTGCTTTTTTGGCTTTAGCACGAGCGATAGCGGCAGTAACAGCATCTTTCTTGGCATCGCCGGATTTTTCAGCAGGAGCTTCAGCAGCAGATTCAGCTTGTTGAGCTTTCTTGGCTTTAGCACGAGCAATGGCCGCAGCGACAGCATCTTTCTTAGCATCGCCAGAGCTTTCAACAGGAGCATCCGAAGCAGATTCCGCTTGCTGTGCTTTCTTCGCTTTAGCGCGAGCAATCGCAGCAGCAACGGCGTCTTTCTTGGCATCGCCGGATTTTTCAGCAGGAGCTTCAGCAGCAGATTCAGCTTGTTGAACTTTCTTGGCTTTAGCACGTGCAATAGCCGCAGCAACTGCGTCTTTCTTGGCGTCGCCAGAGCTTTCTGCCGGAGCCTCAGAAGCTGATTCAGCTTGTTGAGCTTTCTTCGCTTTAGCGCGAGCAATCGCAGCAGCAACGGCGTCTTTCTTCGTATCGCCTGAGCTTTCTGCAGGAGTATCGGCTGCTGCTTGTTGTGCCTTGCGCTCTCTCGCTTGACGCTTGCGCTCTTCACGCAGTTTAGACATTTCAGAGTTGTCTGGTTCAGCGCCTTCCGCTTTTTGAGCTGCAGCTTGTTTCGCTTTTGCCTTCGCAATAGCGGCAGCAACCGCAGGTTTCACTGCTGGTTCTTCATTCGGAGCCTGATCCGCAGCGGCTTTTTGTGCTTTAACACGAGCAATCGCAGCAGCAATAGCATCATCACCGCCGGATGTTTTCATATCTTTACGGCGGTTATCTGCGGCTTTTTTAAAGCGGTTTTCACGTTCGGCTTTATCACGCTCCATACGAGCGTTCTTCTCTTCAAAACGAATCTTGGCGCGTTCTGCAGCAGCGGCTTCATCTTTTCGAGTTTTGATTTCAGCTTTTGCTTGGCGATAGTACTGAACAAGAGGGATTTCGCTTGGGCAGACAAATGCACATGCACCACATTCAATACAGTCTTTAATATTTAGCTCTTCACACTTATCCAACTCGTTGGCTTTGGCGTGCCATTGCAGTTGTTGAGGAAGTAGAGACGCAGGGCAAGCTTCAGCACATGCGCTGCAACGGATACATTCCATCTCGTAAGTGCTTGGTGAGATCTCACGACGCGTTGGCGCCAAAATACAGTTCGACGTTTTGGTGATTGGCACATTGGCATGCGGCAAGGTAAAGCCCATCATCGGGCCGCCCAAAATTAAACGCGGCAGTTTTTTATCTGCTTTGTAGCCAAACTCTTCAAGTAACTCATGTACTGGTGTGCCTAATAGCGCCCAAACGTTACGAGGTTGCTTAAAGGTTTTACCGGTTAATGTCACAACGCGGTTAACCACAGGTTCGCCGTCAATTACCGCTCGCTTAATCGAGTAAAGAGAGCCGACGTTCTGAACCAAAACACCAATGTCTGCAGGAATGCCGCCAGCTGGAACCTCTTTGTTGGTGAGGATCTTGATAAGTTGCTTCTCACCACCAGAAGGGTATTTGGTTGGGATAACGCGAATGACGATATCTTTGTCTTTCGCTGCAATCTCAAGTGCTTTTATCGCATCTGGTTTGTTGTCTTCAATGCCGATAACCGTCAGCTTTGGTTGAAGAATGTGTTCAACCACTTCGATGCCTTTTAATACTTCGTCGGCATGTTCTTGAAGCAACTTGTCATCAGAGGTGATGTAAGGTTCACATTCCGCAGCGTTGACGATCAAAATGTCGGTACGACCTAAGCCTGATTGAAGCTTCTTAGCCGTAGGGAAACCTGCGCCGCCCATGCCTGAAATACCAGCTTGGCGAATCACATCAAGCAGTTCGTCAGAAGTCTTTGTCGAAAAATCTTCAACTGGATTTTTTTCAATCCAAGTGTCTAGGCCATCAGGTTTAATAACCACGCATATTTCGCTCAAGCCTGAAGGGTGAGCGGTAGTTCGCGGTTCGATAGCGGTAATCACACCCGATGTTGGTGCGTGTACTGGCAAAGTAAAACCTGTGTCTAAGGCCGTAAGTTGCTGACCTTTTAACACAGTGTCGCCAGCAGCAACCAATAGGTTCCCCGGCTTACCGATGTGCTGTTTCACAGGAAGAACGATTTCTTCTGGAAGCCTTGCATGGACGATATCAGTAGTATTCGACTGTTTCTTGTTTTCAGCAGGGTGCACGCCACCAGGGAAGTTCCAAATAGAGCCCGTGCGAATTTGTTCAATTAAAGAGATCATACTAACCCTATGCTTTAGGCTCTGACGCAGTCGCATCAGTCGCTTGGTTAGTGATATCAGTAACAGGGATGATGTTCATCTGCCATTTCCAATTTTCAGTCGTTGTTGCCACTGGAATCATTTCAATACAGTCAGTAGGGCACGGTGCGACACATAGATCACAACCTGTACATTCATCTTTAATTACTGTGTGCAGTGCCTTGGTGCCACCAACAATGGCGTCAACAGGGCAGGCTTGAATACACTTGGTACAGCCGATACACATATCTTCGTGAATGAAGGCAACGGTTTTTACTTTGTTATCTAAGTCATGAGCGGAGTCTTCAACTTCTACGCCCATTAAATCTGCTAGCTTCTCAATGGTTGCTTGGCCGCCCGGAGGACATTTGTTGATCTTGTCTCCGTTAGCGATCGCCTCTGCGTATGGGCGACAGCCAGGGTAGCCACACTGGCCACATTGAGTTTGCGGTAAAATGGTGTCGATTTGATCGACGATAGGATCAGCTTCAACTTTAAAACGGATAGAAGCAAAGCCCAAAATAGCGCCAAAAACAGCGGCTAAAACGGCTAGCGCAATGATCGCAATTAAAATGGTACTCATGTTTATTTCACCAACCCAGTAAAGCCCATGAATGCCAGAGACATTAGGCCTGCTGTGATCATCGCAATCGATGCGCCTTTGAATGGCATTGGAACATCAGCAACCGCAATACGTTCACGCATTGCAGCAAATAAGATCAATACAAGAGAGAAACCCACCGCTGCGCCGAAACCATAGATGATCGACTGAATGAAGTTGTGGTTTTCATTGATGTTCAGAAGTGCCACACCTAATACCGCACAGTTGGTGGTGATAAGAGGCAGAAAGATACCCAGCAGGCGATAAAGAGTCGGGCTGGTTTTGTGAACGACCATTTCCGTAAATTGAACAACCACCGCGATAACCAAGATGAAACTCATGGTACGCAGGTATTCAATACCCAGAGGGGTAAGGATGTAGGTTTCTACTAGGTATGCAGAGACCGACGCTAACGTTAGAACGAAAGTCGTCGCGAGGCCCATGCCAATCGCAGTCTCCAGTTTCTTGGAGACTCCCATAAATGGACATAGTCCTAAAAACTTCACTAGCACAAAGTTATTGACCAGCACTGTGCCAACCAACAACAAAAGGTATTCGGTCATAATGGATTAATTCTTGAGATTCCGATCCCGATATTATCCTGCTTTGCTCACCTAATAACAACCAAGGATCACTAGGGATTTAGACACTTGGTGAAAAAAACATCAGGTAATCGATTGATTATTAAAGTTACCGTAAGTATAGACGGCCAATTTTTACTTCGTGAGACAAGTTTGTAGGAGTAGTTGAATTGGATCTTTCATAAGATCATTCTTGAATTGAACTCGATTTGCTTCCTACGAATAGGGTCATATTTGTGGCTTTTTGTGCTCAGAACTATCAAAAAGAGGAGTGAAAGAGGCGAGTAAAATACGAGCCCAAAGCACTAAAACGCAAAAAGCCGCATCGAGTGATGCGGCTTCTTTAAATTTGGCCCCCTTGTCGAGACTTGAACGCGGGCGGCTAGGTTTGTGACATTAACTTGGAACAAGTTAGTCGCAGTTATATACGAAAAAAGCCCAATCTTTCGATTGAGCTTTTTTCTGAATTTGGCTCCCCTTGCAAGACTTGAACTTGCGACATACGGATTAACAGTCCGCCGTTCTACCAACTGAACTAAAGGGGAATTGCTTGTTAGCGACGCGAATTCTAATAATTGTCCGGATTTCTGTCAATAAAAAATATCAGAAAAAAGTAAGATAAAAAACTTTACTTTCTTGAACGCCTTATAGGATTTAGCTTTGCTTTAGTTATCCACCAAAATTGTGGATAAGTGTGTGTGTGAAACTTTAACAACAATAATCGGGATAAATCGAAAAATGTAAAAACCTTATCTAACGTAATGTATTTAAAAGATTTATAGCAAAATGTCGCAATTGTATAACTTTTGTAGATTATAAAACGAACAGTAAAACAAGCGGTATTTTTAGGTTTTTTGGGGAAAAGTAGTGGATTAAAATTCGAGTAATTTAGCTGGGGAAACTTTGCAGGGCACGGATAATACCAAGTTCTAAAAATAAAAGCTATAACTGATCTCTGATCTTAAGATGCATTTCTCTAGATAATTGTTGCAACGACACTCCTCCTAGAGTGACAATGACCTGATTAAAAAAACAGTATGGAAATGGCGACCTATGAGTAAACTCTTTGACTTGGTATCGGACTACAGCCCGTCCGGTGATCAGCCGACAGCGATAACCAAATTACTAGACGGATTAGATTCTGGTTTGGCACATCAAACTCTACTAGGGGTAACGGGCTCAGGTAAAACCTTTACCCTTGCCAACGTCATTTCCCAATCTCAAAGACCTGCGATTCTGTTAGCGCCTAACAAGACATTGGCGGCTCAACTTTACGGTGAGATGAAATCTTTCTTTCCAAACAATGCCGTTGAGTATTTCGTTTCTTACTACGATTACTACCAACCTGAAGCCTACGTTCCAACCACGGACACGTTCATCGAGAAAGATGCGTCTGTGAACGCTCATATCGAACAAATGAGGCTTTCGGCAACCAAAGCCTTATTAGAACGAAAAGACGCCATCATTGTGGCTTCTGTGTCGGCTATCTACGGTCTGGGTGATCCTAAGTCTTATTTGAAGATGATGCTTCATTTGAGTCGTGGCGAGGTGATGGATCAGCGAGACATCCTGCGTCGATTGGCTGAGCTGCAATATTCAAGAAACGATGTCGCCTTTGAACGTGGTCAGTTCCGTGTTCGTGGTGAGGTGATTGATATCTTTCCGGCTGAATCTGACCAAGATGCGGTTCGAATTGAGATGTTCGATGACGAAGTGGACTGCATTAGTATTTTTGATCCTCTGACTGGTGCGGTGAAACAAAGAGACTTGCCGCGCTTTACGGTTTATCCAAAAACTCACTATGTAACGCCAAGAGAAAAAATCCTTGAGGCGATTGAGAACATCAAGGACGAACTGCGCGATCGTGCTCAATACTTAAAAGACAACAATAAGCTTTTGGAAGAGCAGCGTATCTCTCAAAGAACTCAGTTTGATATTGAGATGATGACTGAGCTTGGCTTCTGTTCCGGTATCGAAAACTATTCACGATACTTGAGCGGCCGTGCGGAAGGGGAAGCGCCGCCAACGTTATTTGACTACCTGCCTGATGATGGTTTGCTGATCATCGATGAGTCACACGTGACTGTGCCGCAAATTGGTGCGATGTATAAAGGTGACCGTTCTCGTAAAGAAACCTTGGTCGAGTTTGGTTTTAGACTGCCTTCTGCATTGGATAACCGTCCAATGAAGTTTGAAGAATTTGAGTCTATAGCCCCACAAACGATTTTTGTGTCGGCAACACCAGGTAATTACGAGATTGAAAAATCAGATGGCGAGATTGCTGATCAAGTGGTACGTCCTACTGGTCTGTTAGACCCAATCATCGAAGTAAGACCTGTCGCGACGCAGGTGGATGACTTGCTGTCTGAAATCAGAATCCGTTCAGTGAAAGAAGAGCGTGTTTTGGTTACCACGTTGACCAAGAGAATGGCAGAAGACTTAACCGAATACCTAAGTGAGCACGGCGTTAAAGTGCGTTACTTGCACTCGGATATCGATACCGTTGAGCGTGTAGAGATCATCCGAGACCTACGTTTGGGCAAGTTCGATGTGTTAGTGGGCATTAACTTACTTCGTGAAGGTTTGGATATGCCTGAAGTGTCGCTGGTGGCGATTCTTGATGCAGATAAAGAGGGCTTCTTGCGTTCTGA
This sequence comes from Vibrio sp. 1F255, assembly GCF_041439145.1. Taxonomy (NCBI): domain Bacteria; kingdom Pseudomonadati; phylum Pseudomonadota; class Gammaproteobacteria; order Vibrionales; family Vibrionaceae; genus Vibrio; species Vibrio sp. 1F255. The sequence goes on from NZ_JBGONQ010000009.1 coordinate 21,472, forward strand.
GCGTTCTCTGATTCAAACCATTGGTCGTGCTGCGCGTAACTTGGAAGGTAGAGCGATCCTTTATGGTGATTCGATTACTAAGTCGATGAGAAAAGCGATTGATGAAACCGATCGTCGTCGCGAGAAACAGCAAGCCTACAACGAAGAGCAAGGTATCACGCCGCAAGCGTTGAAACGCAATATTAAAGACATTATGGAACTGGGTGATCTAACCAAGTCGAAGCAGCAGCGCCAATCGAAGCAAGTTCCTTTATCTAAGGTGGCTGAGCCTTCTGAAAGTTATGCCGTACTTACGCCGCAACAGCTTGATAAAGAGATCAGTAAGCTAGAATCTGCGATGTATCAGCATGCTCAGAATCTGGAATTTGAATTGGCCGCACAGAAGCGTGATGAAATTGATCAGTTAAGAAAGCAGTTTATTACCAACAGCTAATCTCACTTTTCGCTCGAGAATTGATCCCCCTCAACACAAGAATTGAGAGTGTTTCAGACAAAAAAACAGCCAGTAGTAAATGTTCTACTGGCTTACGTTTGTGAACAATCTGTCCACTAACAACGTCAGTTGGCTAGGTGACCCGAAGGTCATTTATACCGTTGCATCGTTCGTGCCAGATAGATAAAACATTGATTGTTTGAAGCAAGTAAAAAAACACACTACAAATACTGTGGCTAATTTGCATAATGCAAAGCGGAATGCGACTATAATAAGAAATGCAAATTATAAATGGCTAGGATATGCAATCAAAAACGCTAGATAACAAATCGAAGTATTTGTTGATGGTAGAGGATACCGCTTCGGTAGCAGCGTTATATCGCTCGTATCTTACACCGCTCGAAATTGATATCAACATTGTCGGCACTGGCCGCGATGCAATCGAGAGTTTGAATCATCGAATCCCAGACCTTATTTTATTAGATCTACGTCTGCCTGATATGACGGGTATGGACGTACTATTTGCTGTAAAACAAAAATACCCTGAAGTTCCAGTTATCTTCATGACGGCTCACGGCTCTATCGATACCGCTGTAGAAGCGATGCGTCATGGCTCTCAAGATTTCCTTATCAAACCGTGTGAAGCCGACCGACTCCGTATTACGGTGAATAATGCGATCCGCAAAGCCACCAAACTTAAAAATAGCTCGGAACACCCGGGAAACCAGAACTACCAAGGTTTTATCGGCAGCAGCCAAACCATGCAGCAGGTTTACCGAACTATCGATTCTGCTGCATCGAGTAAGGCGAGCATTTTCATTACTGGTGAAAGTGGTACCGGTAAAGAGGTATGTGCAGAAGCCATTCATGCGGCGAGTAAGCGTGGCGATAAGCCGTTCATCGCGATTAACTGTGCCGCTATCCCTAAAGACCTGATTGAAAGTGAGCTGTTTGGCCACGTTAAAGGTGCCTTTACCGGTGCTGCGACCGATCGCCAAGGTGCTGCTGAGCTTGCTGATGGTGGAACACTGTTCCTTGATGAACTGTGCGAAATGGACTTAGAGCTGCAAACCAAGCTGCTGCGCTTTATCCAAACCGGTACTTTCCAAAAAGTCGGCTCTTCGAAGATGAAGAGTGTCGACGTTCGTTTTGTGTGTGCGACCAACCGTGACCCTTGGAAAGAAGTACAAGAAGGTCGCTTTAGAGAAGATTTATACTATCGTTTATACGTGATTCCATTGCACTTGCCGCCATTGCGTGAGCGTGGTGAAGATGTCATCGAGATCGCGTATTCTCTGCTAGGCTATATGTCGGTCGAGGAGGGGAAGGCGTTTGTACGTTTTGCTCAGGAAGTACTTGATCGCTTTAATCAATATGAGTGGCCGGGTAACGTTCGTCAGCTACAAAACGTGTTGCGGAACGTGGTGGTTTTGAATAACGGCAAAGAGATTACTCTCAACATGCTTCCACCACCGTTGAACCAACCGATTGAAAACAGTCTGCGATTGAAAGAGAAGCAGAATGAAGACATCACGGTAAAAGATATTTTCCCATTGTGGATCACTGAGAAAACGGCTATCGAGCAGGCCATTAAAGCGTGTGATGGCAACATCCCTCGTGCGGCAGGTTTCTTAGATGTCAGTCCATCGACGATATACCGTAAGTTGCAAACGTGGAATGCGAAGCAGTAATCAACAAACAATAAGAAAATAATAATGACGAAAGTATTAAATCAGCAAAAAGTTGATGAGCTTGCCGGCGAAATAGGCCAAGAGAATGTCCCGGTTTTACTGGAAATCTTTTTAGGTGAGTTGAAAGGCTACTACGAACACCTAGAGATAAATAAAGAGTCGGATACCTCTAAGTACTTGGCTGATATCAGTCATGCGCTTAAGAGCAGCGCAGCAAGCTTTGGTGCGGATTCTTTGTGTAGTTTTGCGATTAGCTTAGACGCAAAAGTGAAGCAAGCGTTGCCTGTAACCGAGATTGATTTTCAAGATATGCAAGACCTCCTGTTATCGACGTACACTGAATATCAGCAGTTGATGACGGACCTTTAAAACAGCGAGTTATTACTGAGATTAAAAAAGGAGCAGCATGCTCCTTTTTTGTTGTTTGTCGCTTGAACCTATGGCTACGCCAACTGGGCTTCAATGGCTTGTTGAAGCTTCACACGGTCGTGTCGCCAATCTCGGTTTGCCGATGCAAGATCTGTGGTCACACAATTCCATTGCACTTCTAGTTCCGGGTGAGGTTCATTGCCTAACACGATGTCTATTTTCCTTGCCTTACAGGTACGTTCACACCACTCCAATTGCTCTTGAAGCGTCATTTTCCCTGCGGGACCGTGCTCTGGTGAAAGGTTTTCAACGAAGATAACTTTTGCCTTGGTGTTCTCAGAGATTGCTTTGCCAATCTCTGGAAGGAGAAGAGGGGGCATCACACTGGTTAAAAAGCTTCCAGGGCCAAGGACAATGCAGTCTGCTTGCTCAACGGCAGCAACGGCTTCTTTGGTTGCTGGCACTTCTGGAGACAAGTCCATCATGCGCAGCTTTTCCGTCATGTCATCAACGTTGGTTTCGCCGGTAACCCAGCGGCCGTCCATTGATAGAGCCGTGAGGTCTGAAGGATGCTCAGTCATCGGCACGATATTGACATCGACCTTGAGCATATTTCGAATCAGGTTAATTGCTTCCAATGGGCGAACGGAAAGGTTGTCTAACGCCGTCAGCATTAGGTTACCCAAGTTATGACCGTCTAGCTCACCTTGACCACGAAAGCGGTATTCGAACATCATCGAACTGATTGAAGGCTCTGTGATTAATTGGTTGATACAGTTGCGTGTATCTCCCCATGCGATGCCACCTTGGCAATCTCTAATACGTCCGGTGGAACCGCCGTTATCTGTCGTTGCAACAATGCCAGTTGCGTTGTTACCAAAGTCTTTTAATGCAGCTAACATGCGACCTAAGCCATGGCCACCGCCGATTGCTACGACTTTCTTTGAAGAGTAAATATTCATTTATTGTTCTTGTTAGGTTATTACCAACTATAATTTAGGTTAAATGCTTCTCGCTATATACTCAACAAGAGTTATTTTGAGCGTTTGATACGTTTTTTTTGCCGATGTGACCCGTTTTTTACCATCAGAGCTAGATTCACGTACAAATATTAAGTATTTTATTACTCAGCTACTGCGCGTGTGAATATAACGCTCAGTTGCCATAACTCCGAGCTCTCGCATGCTAAGTCGCACAGTGGTATTTGCTGTACCGATACGCATCAAGAGCCAGTGACATGTTGTCACAAGGGCTTAATTGGAAATGATTATGCCTCCCGTGTTTGGAAAGGTGTTCCGTGGCGCAACAATTCGAAGATAGATTCCATCGCAAGTTTTATTACTTGCGCTTGTCGGTTACAGACGTCTGTAACTTTAAATGTACTTACTGCTTGCCAGATGGTTACAAACCGTCAGGGCAAAAAAACTCGTCTTTTTTAAGTGTTCCCGAGATCAAACGCGTTGTTAAAGCGTTTGCAGATTGTGGTACCTCAAAGATCCGCATTACAGGCGGAGAGCCGAGTCTGCGTAAAGACTTTCCTGAAATCATACATACCGTTGCTTCTACTCCAGGCATCGAAAAAGTAGCCACCACAACGAATGGCTACCGCATGGAGAAACAAGTAGGGCAATGGCGTGATGCTGGTTTAACCCATATAAACGTGAGCGTGGATAGTTTAGATTCGCGCATGTTCCATCAGATCACTGGTGAGAATAAGTTTACTGAGGTTATGCGAGGCATTGATAAAGCGTTTGAGGTTGGCTTTGAACAAGTCAAAGTCAACGTCGTATTAATGAAAGACCTCAATAGTCAGGAATTACCAGCCTTCCTTAATTGGATCAAAGACAAACCTATTCAATTACGTTTTATCGAGCTGATGAAAACCGGCGAGATGGACGAGTTGTTCGATAAACATCATGTGTCTGGCGTTGCGATTCGCAACCAGCTTATTGCTAATGGTTGGCTGTTAAAAGTCAAAGCCGTTAACGATGGCCCGGCGCAAGTGTTTGTCCACCCAGACTACAAGGGTGAAATCGGTTTGATCATGCCTTACGAGAAAGACTTTTGTGAGAGTTGTAACCGACTGCGCGTTTCTGCGACCGGTAAACTTCACTTATGTCTGTTTGGCGACCATGGTGTTGAACTGAGAGATCTGATTCAAGAAGATCAACAAGAGCAAGAGCTCATTGATCGAATTCAGGCTCAGCTTCAAACCAAGTCCGTTAGCCACTTCTTACACGATGGCAACAGCGGCATGACTCCAAACTTGGCGTCAATCGGCGGTTAACCCGCTACACACTCTAAAGCATTTTATCGCTCAGCTTCTTCAGGCTGGGCGAATCAGTCTAATGAAAAATTTATATAGGTGAACAAATGGGTCACGCAGAAAGCAAATTCCAAGCAGCAAACATCGCAGTACTAACGGTTTCAGATACTCGTACAGAAGAAAACGACACTTCAGGCGGTTACCTAGCAGAGCATGCTAAAGAAGCGGGTCACAACGTGGTTGATAAGCAAATCGTTATTGATGACATGTACAAGATCCGTGCGATCGTATCTAAATGGATCGCTGATGAAAGCGTACAAGCTATCATGATCACGGGTGGTACTGGTTTCACTTCTCGTGACAGCACGCCTGAAGCGCTTAAGCCACTGTTCGACAAAGAAGTAGAAGGCTTTGGTGAGCTATTCCGTCAAGTATCTTACGAAGAGATCGGTACTTCGACAATTCAATCTCGTGCGATTGCGGGTTTTGCTAACCACACGGTTATCTTTGCGATGCCAGGTTCTACAGGCGCTTGCCGCACCGGTTGGACTAAGATCATCAAGCAACAGATGGATGCTAGCCACCGTCCTTGTAACTTCATGCCACACCTTTCTGTATAAGGCGGTTTGAGTATGAGCCAATTTACACACATTAACGCGTCTGGCGAAGCAAACATGGTCGATGTATCGGCTAAAGCGGAAACAGTACGTGAAGCGAGAGCGGAAGCCTTCGTTCAAATGTCGGCAGAAACGCTAGAGCTGATTGTCTCTGGTAGCCACCATAAAGGTGATGTTTTCGCAACGGCACGTATTGCGGGTATTCAAGCGGCGAAGAAGACGTGGGATCTGATTCCCCTGTGTCACCCTCTGCTATTAACTAAAGTAGAAGTGCAGCTTGAAGCTATTGAGTCTGAAAACAAGGTTCGCATCGAATCTGTTTGTAAGCTTGCGGGTAAGACGGGCGTAGAGATGGAAGCGCTAACGGCTGCTTCTGTGGCTGCGTTAACGATTTACGATATGTGTAAAGCTGTTCAGAAAGACATTGTTATCGAAAACGTGCGCCTGCTAGAGAAGACAGGTGGTAAATCTGGTCACTTTAAGGTGGAGTCATGATTACAGTACTTTTCTTTGCTCAAACTCGTGAACTTGTTGGTGTGGACAGCGTTGAAGTTGATGCACAATTTAAGACGATTGAAGCGATTCGTAGTCATCTTGTGACACAAGAAGGCAAATGGGATATCGCATTGGAAGAGGGGAAGCTTCTGGCTGCACTTAACCAATCAATCGTACCTCTGACAGCTGAAGTGAAAGACGGCGACGAAGTGGCTTTCTTCCCACCAGTGACTGGAGGCTAAGCATGGATCCAAGAGTATTAGTGACAGCTGAGGACTTCTCGGTAGGCGACGAATACGACTACTTGGCTCAAGGTACAGCTGCCGGAGCGATTGTGACGTTCGTTGGTAAAGTTCGCGACATGAACCTTGGCGACAATGTGATTGGTTTGTCTCTGGAGCACTATCCGGGTATGACAGAAAAATCACTGAGCGAGATCTGTGACCAAGCTGAGGCTCGCTGGCCTATTCAGAAGATGCGTGTTATCCACCGTGTAGGTGACTTAGATATCGGCGACCAGATTGTTTACGTTGGTGTATCCAGTGCACACCGTGGTGCTGCATTTGAAGCCTGTGAATTCGTTATGGACTTCCTGAAAACCAAGGCTCCCTTTTGGAAAAAGGAACGCACGACCGAAACGACGCGTTGGGTTGATTCTCGTGATTCAGACACGAAAGCAGCGGAACGCTGGGAGAAGTAATTTCTCTTAAAGTGATGTTGCTTCAGCATTCACTCATTTGTATATGAGACAGTCAAAAACCGACCACTTAGGTCGGTTTTTTTGTACCTGCTATAAATCTATTTATAGATAATCATTGATTTGACAAATGATAATTCATTGTGGTTGCATATAAATTCAGCGCGTAATTTTGTCTTAATTGGTGCATTGGATAACCCGGTTTGGTGCAGAGCATTATGCTGTCTTGTATAAAGTGATTATCCTCACAAATAGTGTAGACGGTTTAGGTGATATGTGATGTGCAATTAGATTTCATGTGGCATTAATGTTAATTTGCGCTCAGTGTTCTAGCATAAGATGCTAAAAAAAAGTATCAACACAGATACATCAACACTAAAGGCTGTTTTTTAATTAATCCCTCTACGCAAGTCACTACTGATTTGGGGTTTTTTAGATATTTACACTGATACCTTAAGTATTTCGGAGAATTATCCGATTTTTTGCGACTTGTTTGTGGCAAATTACTTCAATGGTTGATAGTGTGTGCCTCAATCTTTGTAAGGTTTTAGATTTTTATGCTTAAATTTTGAGCTAAATAAATCTAAATCACTGCCGTTCAGTGAACCAAGCAAAGAAGTCATGGATGCAATACATAAAACTTGGAGTTTATTAAATGTACAAGAATAAAATCACTCAGGCCCTTCTTCTAGGTGCTGGTTTGGCAGTGGCTGCCTCTTCTACTCTTTCTATCGCTGCTGAAGTTCCAGCAGGCACAGAACTGGCAAAAGTTCAGGAACTTGTTCGCGGTAACGGTACTGAAGTTGCAACTATCGACCCACACAAATCTCAAGGTGTACCAGAATCTCACGTAATTCGTGATCTTCTAGAAGGTCTAGTGAACCAAGACGGCGACGGCAACACTATCCCTGGTGTTGCGGAAAGCTGGGAAACGACAGACAACAAAACATTCACTTTCCACCTACGCAAAGACGCAAAATGGTCTAACGGCGATCCTGTAACAGCTCAAGATTTTGTATACAGCTGGCAACGTGCAGTTGATCCTGCAACGGCTTCTCCATACGCTTGGTACATGGAATACACCAAGATGGCGAATGCGAAAGATATCGTAGCGGGTAAGAAAGACAAGAGTGAACTAGGCGTTAAAGCAGTGGATGCAAACACTCTAGTTGTTGAATTAGAAACAGCGGTACCATACTTCGTAATGATGATGGGCCACACAACAATGAAGCCAGTACACCAGGCAACTGTTGAAAAATACGGTGACCAGTGGACTAAGCCAGAGCACTTTGTTGGCAACGGTGCATTCTCTGTTGATAAATGGGTTGTTAACGAGCGTCTAGTACTCAAGCGTAACGAACAGTACTGGGACAACGATAAAACAGTTCTTAACAAAGTAACGTTCCTACCAATCGAAAACCAAGTAGCGGAAATGAACCGTTTCCTATCTGGTGAAATCGATTTCACAAACGAACTTCCAACTGAGCACTTCAAGCGTCTTCAAAAAGAGTACGCAGAAGATGTATCTGTAGCGGGTAACCTATGTACTTACTACTACATCTTCAATACGAAGAAAGCACCATTTGATGATGTTCGTGTTCGTCAAGCAATCTCTTACGCGATCGACCGTGATATCGTAACAGGTGCTATCCTAGCGCAAGGTCAAAAACCTGCGTATTTCCTAACGCCTGAAATCACAGCTGGCTTCGATCCTGAGCTACCTGCTTACGGCAAGATGTCTCAGAAAGAGCGTAACGCAGAAGCGGAACGTCTTCTTGAAGAAGCGGGTTACGGTAAAGACAACCCACTTAAATTCAACCTGCTTTACAACACTTCAGAGAACCACAAGAAGATTGCTGTAGCGCTAGGTTCTATGTGGAAGAAAACACTGGGTCTTTCTGTAACACTTGAGAACCAAGAGTGGAAAACGTACCTATCTTCTAAAGATTCTGGTGACTTCGAAGTAGCACGTGCTGGTTGGTGTGGTGACTACAATGAAGCGTCTTCGTTCCTAACGCTAATGAAGAGTAACAACACTACCGGTGGTGTTCACTACGACAGCGCGGCTTACGACCAGATCATCGATAAAGCACTTAACTCAACTTCAGAAGAAGAGCGTAAAGCACTTTACCTAGAAGCTGAGGCGCTAATGGCAAACGACATGCCAATTGCTCCTATCTACCAATACGTGAAATCTCGTCTACTTAACCCGCATGTTGGTGGTTTCCCAATCAACAACGCGGAAGACAAGATCTTCTCGAAAGACCTATACATCAAAGCTCAATAATAAGCTTCGATTCTAAAAAGTTAATATAACTATAACGATACAGGCACTACATGCGCAGGGCGCGCATGTAGCGTCTTTCTAATTTTAATTGTCACAGACTGAAAGAGTGAGTTTATGCTTAAATTCATTATGAAAAGGATATTTGAAGCGATTCCAACCATGTTGGTGTTGATCACTATATCTTTCTTTCTCATGCGTTTCGCACCGGGTAACCCGTTTTCAAGCGAGCGTCCATTACCGCCAGAAGTTATGGCTAACATCGAAGCTAAATACGGCTTAGATAAACCAGTGTTTGAACAATACACCACGTATTTGACAAATATCTTACAAGGTGACTTCGGTCCCTCTTTTAAATACCAAGATTACACAGTAAATGAGCTGATCGCGGTTGCACTTCCAGTATCTGCGAAGGTAGGTTTCGTTGCTTTTATCTTCACATTATTGATGGGGGTAACGGTCGGAACCATTGCCGCCTTGAAGCACAACACCTGGGTCGACTACACCATAATGTCGACCGCCATGCTCGGGGTGGTAATGCCATCTTTCGTGTTGGCACCGGCGCTTATTTACCTTTTCTCCCTGCACTGGAACATATTCCCAGCAGGTGGTTGGCATGGCGGTACATTCATGTACATCGTGCTGCCTGTTATCGCGATGTCTCTTCTTTACGTAGCAACCTTTGCTCGTATTACTCGTGGTAGCATGATTGAAACGCTAAACAGTAACTTTATCCGAACTGCACGTGCAAAAGGTCTAAGCTACCGTTATATCATTCTAAAACATGCACTTAAGCCAGCAATGCTACCTGTTGTTTCTTACATGGGACCTGCGTTCGTAGGTATCATCACAGGTTCAGTTGTTGTTGAAACCATCTTCGGCCTACCAGGTATCGGTAAGCTGTTTGTTAACGCCGCGTTTAACCGTGACTACTCGCTAGTAATGGGTGTAACCATCTTGATTGGTTTCCTATTCATCTTGTTCAACGCAATCGTTGATATTTTGCTAGCGCTTATTGACCCGAAAATTCGCTACTAACAGGGACGCATGGTTATGTTGAAGAAAAAAGAAAATTTAGAAGCGATCGAAAAGTTCTCTGAGAGCTTAGAGATTGAAGGTCGTAGTTTGTGGCAGGACGCGCGCATTCGTTTCATGCGAAACAAAGCTGCGATGGTGAGTCTGTTCATTCTTACGCTTATGGTACTGGCAGTTATCTTCTTACCAATGCTGGCTCAGTACACTTATGATGATACTGACTGGTACGCAATGCACGTTGGTCCGAATGCGGATCACTGGTTTGGTACCGATAGCTTAGGTCGTGATTTGTACGTTCGTACTCTTGTCGGTGGCCGCATCTCATTGATGGTTGGTGTGATGGGTGCCTTCGTAGCGGTACTGATTGGTACGCTTTACGGTGCAGCTTCAGGCTTCATCGGCGGTCGTACTGACCGAGTGATGATGCGTATCCTAGAGATCTTGTACGCAGTGCCATTCATGTTCCTAGTAATCGTACTGGTAACGTTCTTTGGTCGTAACATCGTCCTAATCTTCGTTGCTATTGGTGCGATTGCTTGGCTAGATATGGCGCGTATTGTACGTGGTCAAACGTTGAGCCTACGTAGTAAAGAGTTCATTGAAGCTGCACACGTATGTGGTGTAAGCAAATGGAAGATCATTACACGTCACATCGTACCGAACGTACTGGGTATCGTAGCGGTTTACTCTACGTTGCTTATTCCAAGCATGATCCTTACAGAATCATTCTTATCTTTCCTTGGTCTTGGTGTTCAAGAGCCTATGACAAGCTGGGGCGCATTGCTTCAAGAAGGTTCGCAAACAATGGAAGTTGCAATCTGGCAATTGACATTCCCTGCGGCATTCATGGTAGTTACGCTGTTCTGCTTTAACTACGTAGGTGATGGTCTGCGCGACGCGCTTGATCCAAAAGACAGATAACGAAATAGCAATTAAAAGCTATAAAAGATTAAGGAAGCAATAATGAGCTTATTAGATGTCAAAGATCTGCGCGTCGAATTTACCACACAAGATGGTATCGTAACCGCAGTAAACGACTTGAACTTCTCACTTAACCAAGGCGAAACGCTGGGTATTGTTGGTGAGTCGGGTTCAGGTAAATCACAAACGGTATTTGCACTGATGGGGCTGCTGGCTAAGAACGGCATCATCTCAGGCAGTGCAAAGTTTGAAGGCAATGAAATTCTCAACCTGCCTGAAAAAGCACTGAACAAGGTTCGTGCTGAACAGATCGCGATGATCTTCCAAGATCCAATGACCTCACTGAACCCTTACATGAAAGTAAGTGATCAGCTGATGGAAGTACTTATGCTGCATAAAGGCATGGGTAAAGCAGAAGCGTTTGAAGAATCAGTACGCATGCTTGAAGCGGTGAAAATCCCTGAAGCACGCAAGCGTATCACTATGTACCCGCACGAGTTTTCGGGCGGTATGCGTCAGCGTGTGATGATCGCAATGGCACTGCTGTGTCGTCCTAAATTGCTTATCGCTGATGAACCAACAACGGCACTGGATGTAACCATTCAAGCGCAAATCATGGAATTGCTGAACGAACTAAAAGATGAGTTCAATACAGCAATCATTATGATCACCCATGACTTGGGTGTTGTTGCTGGTTCTTGTGACAAAGTACTTGTGATGTACGCGGGTCGTACAATGGAGTACGGCACGGTTGATGAAATCTTCTACGAGCCAAGCCACCCATACGCGGAAGGCCTGCTTAAAGCGATTCCTCGTTTGGATACCGAAGGTGAAATTCTACCGACGATTCCAGGTAACCCACCTAACTTACTTCGCCTACCAACAGGTTGTCCTTACCAAGACCGTTGTCACCGTGTAATGGACCGTTGTAAGCAAGAAGCACCGATTTTGCAGCCATTTGCTAAAGACCGTCAGCGTGCTTGTTTTTCAGATTGGGAGACTTGGACAAAATGAGTAAAGAATTACTATTAGATATTAAAGACCTGAAAGTTCACTTTAGCATTGCAGCTAAGTCTGCTTGGCCTTGGGCAAAACCATCAAACCTTAAAGCGGTTGATGGGGTTGATGTTCACCTTTACGAAGGCGAAACGCTTGGTGTAGTAGGTGAGTCTGGTTGTGGTAAGTCGACTTTTGCCCGTGCGATTATCGGCTTGGTTGAAGCGACTGAAGGGCAAGTGATGTGGTTAGGTCAAGACCTAACTAAGATGCAGGAAGTGAAGCGTCGTGAGACTCGTAAAGAGATTCAGATGATCTTCCAAGACCCGCTAGCGTCGCTTAACCCACGTATGTCAGTAGGCGATATCATTGCTGAGCCTCTAGAGACTTTCTTCCCTGAACTTTCTAAACAAGAAGTGAAGGACAGAGTTAAAGAGATGATGGCAAAGGTTGGTCTACTACCAAACGTAATCAACCGTTACCCACATGAATTCTCTGGTGGTCAGTGTCAGCGTATTGGTATTGCACGTGCGCTTATCTTGAAACCTAAGATGATCATTTGTGATGAACCGGTTTCTGCACTCGATGTATCTATCCAAGCTCAAGTAGTTAACCTTCTGAAAGAGCTACAGAAAGAACTTGGTTTGTCTTTGGTATTCATCGCGCACGATTTGTCAGTGGTTAAACACATTTCTGACCGTGTCTTGGTGATGTACCTAGGTAACGCGGTAGAGCTTGGTGAATCAGATGCCTTATTCTCTGATCCAAAGCACCCGTACACCAAGGCGTTGATGTCTGCCGTTCCGATTCCAGACCCTCGTCTAGAGCGCAACAAAACGATTCAGATGTTGGAAGGTGATTTACCATCGCCAATCAATCCTCCATCAGGTTGTGTGTTCCGTACACGTTGCCCACAAGCAACAGAGGCGTGTGCGCAAACTAAGCCAACTATCCAAGGCGATGACGTACACGCAGTATCTTGCTTGCACGTGCAAGTCTAGAGCCAATTTAAAACGGTTCAGCCTGTGACAGGCTTAAGCGCGACTAGTTTTTAGAGTCGCGCTTTTTTTGTACTGCAGACCTAGTTCCTATATTTTGCTCAACAGCTTCATCAAATAATTCGAACAACTAAGCCAACTTTTTCTAGTTTTGAAAAAGTTGGCTTTTTTTATACTAGAGAAAAGTTAGCATCACAGAGGTTTGGATATGGGCAAATTAGTTGAAGGTGTTTGGCATGATGTGTGGTACGACACGAAAGAAAGCGGTGGTAAGTTTGTTCGTGAAGATGCGGGCTTTCGTCATTGGGTAGAGAACAAACCGGGCGCGCAGTTTGAGCCGGAAAGCGGCCGTTATCACTTATACGTATCGTTAGCTTGCCCTTGGGCGCACCGAACCCTTATCTTCCGCGAGCTGAAAGACCTAACCGATCACATTGACGTGACGGTTGTTTGCCCAGACATGATGAGTGAAGGTTGGCAAATGGGGTTACCTGAACCTCTATTTGGCCATACCCGCATGCACCAAATCTACACTCAAGCCAAGCCTGACTACTCGGGTAGAGTAACGGTACCTGTGCTGTGGGATAAGAAAACCAACACCATTGTGAGTAACGAGTCGTCTGAAATCATTCGCATGTTTAACTCAGAGTTTAACGAGCTAACGGGTAACACCGATGATTACTACCCGTGGGAGTTGTCCAAGAAGATTGATGAGTGGAATGATTATATCTACCCAAACATCAACAACGGCGTTTATCGTACTGGCTTTGCGACAACACAAGAAGCCTACGAAGAAGCTTATGACGCCTTGTTTGAAGCCCTAGACAAAGTAGACGCTCACCTTAGCGAACATCGCTATTTAGCGGGTAACGAGATTACAGAAGCGGATTGGCGCTTGTTCACGACCTTGGTTCGATTCGATGCTGTGTATGTGGGTCACTTCAAGTGTAACAAGCAACGAATTGCGGATTACAAACATATCCAAGGTTATCTAAAAGAGCTCTATCAAATAGAGGGTATTAAAGAGACGACGGATTTCTACCACATCAAGCGCCACTACTATTACAGCCATACGGGCATCAACCCGACTCAAGTGGTGCCTAAAGGGCCTGATCTGGATTTAGATTCGCCTCACGGACGTGGTTAGAATCATTAATTAATCCGCTTTTCTTCAGGCGTAAAAAAACCCTAGATAAACATCTAGGGTTTTTGCTTTCTGAAAAAGAAAATTAGTTAACTACTTTTTCTTCAGCTTGCGCAGCTTGGTCTGCTTGGATAGCCGTTAGAGCTACTGTGTAAACGATATCGTCTACTAGAGCGCCACGAGACAAGTCATTTACTGGCTTGCGCATACCTTGAAGCATTGGACCGATAGATACTAGATCTGCTGAACGCTGTACAGCTTTGTAAGTCGTGTTACCCGTGTTTAAGTCTGGGAATACGAATACTGTCGCTTTACCTGCAACTGGAGAGTTAGGCGCTTTAGAAGCGGCTACGTTTTCCATGATTGCTGCATCGTACTGTAGAGGACCGTCGATCACTAGATCAGGACGCTTCTCTTGAGCAAGTTTCGTTGCTTCACGTACTTTATCTACGTCTGCACCCTTACCAGATTCACCAGTAGAGTAAGAGATCATAGCAACGCGTGGGTCGATACCGAATGCCGCAGCAGAATCTGCAGATTGGATAGCGATTTCAGCAAGCTGTTCAGCTGTTGGATCTGGGTTGATCGCACAGTCACCGTATACAAGAACTTGATCAGGCAGAAGCATGAAGAAGATCGAAGATACGATAGAAGCATCAGGAGCAGTCTTGATGATCTGGAACGGAGGAACGATAGTGTTCGCCGTTGTGTGAACAGCACCAGAAACTAGGCCGTCAACTTCGCCAGCTTCAAGCATCATAGTACCTAGGAATACTGAATCTTCTAGCTTCTCACGAGCAACAACTTCAGTCATACCTTTAGCGCCACGAAGTTCTACTAGACGAGCTACGTAGTTTTCGCGAACTGATGCAGAATCGATGATCTCAACGCCAGCGCCAAGCTCAACACCTTGCTGCGCTGCAACGCGACGGATTTCTTCAGGGTTACCTAGAAGTACACACGTTGCGATACCGCGCTCAGCACAGATAGCCGCAGCTTTAACTGTACGTGGCTCATCACCTTCAGGAAGAACGATGCGCTTAGCCGCTTTACGAGCAAATTCAGTTAGCTGGTAACGGAATGCTGGTGGGCTTAGACGACGGATGCCTTGAGTACCTTCAGATAGAGAATCAATCCAAGGGCCATCAATGTGGCTTGCAACGTGATCGTTAACGAACTCGATACGCTCTTTATCGTCTGCAGGAACTTCTAGGTTGAAGCTCTGTAGGTTTAGAGATGTCTGCCAAGTGTTACCTTGAGCCTTGAAGATCGGTAGACCTGAAGCGAATGCTGGTGCACAAAGGTTAGCAATGCTTTCTGGAATGTCGTAACCGCCAGTAAGCAGGATTGCGCCAATCTCAACACCGTTTTTCGCAGCAAGAGCCGCAGCAACGATAACGTCAGGACGGTCTGCAGAAGTTACTAGCAGTGAGCCTGGTTTGAAGTGCTCAATCATGTGCGGTAGAGAACGTGCACAGAAAGTGATGCTCTTAATACGACGAGTTGAGATTTCACCTTCGTTAACGATTTCAGCGTTAAGGTGCTTAGCCATATCAACCGCACGAGTTGCGATTAGATCGATGCTCCATGGCACGCAGCCAAGAACACGGATAGGGCTAGAGTTGAAGATTTGCATTACTTCAAGGTTCGCTTGCTGAGCGCTGTCTGCATCATCAAAGATTTCAGATAGGTCAGGGCGAGTACGGCCAGCCTCATCAACAGGAGCGTTAAGCTTGTTGATGATTACGCCTTTGATGTTTTTGTTCTTAGTACCGCCGAAGTTAGAACATGCTACTTCTATACGCTCTTTAAGCTGCGTAGGGTTGTCAGTACCAGGAGTCGCAACGAATACGATCTCCGCGCCAAGTGTTTTTGCGATTTCCGCGTTCACTTGGTTAGCAAATGGGTGCTTACGAGTAGGTACTAGACCTTCGATTAGCGTAACTTCTGCGTCTTTGTTGATCTTGTTGTATTGCTCAACAACAGACTCAAGAAGCTCGTCCATTTTTTCGCTACCGATCAAAGCTTCAGCTTTAGTCATTGCGATTGGCTCACCAATCTTAATGTCGCTGTTTGCGCTGATGATAGTAGACGTTAGATCTGGTTGGTTACCACCGCTGCGAGGCTGAGCGATTGGCTTGTAGAAAGAAACACTTACGCCCTTACGCTCCATAGCGCGAAGAACACCCATGCTAACACTAGTAAGACCAACACCAGCGCTTGTAGGGATAAGCATAATAGTACGTGACATTGACGAACACCTTTGACTATTGGAAATAAAAAAAGCTCAACTGCTATTCCCACCGATATTTAAATTGGGGTAGGAATAGAAGTTGAGCCCCATTTTCTTGATATGAAAAACTGACTAGCTTCGAATGAAGCTAGTCAGGAAAATCAATTAAAGACCTGCTAGTTTCGCAGTGTCTTCAGCAATTACTAGCTCTTCGTTAGTAGAGATAACCATTGCAGGGATACGGCTGTTAGCTGTAGTGATAGTACCTTCGCCGCCGAAACGAGCTTTAAGGTTAGCTTCACCGTCAACTTCGATACCGAAGATGCCTAGGCGGTTAAGAACCATTTCACGGATTGGGCCTGAGTTCTCGCCGATGCCGCCAGTGAAAGTGATTGCGTCTAGACGACCTTCTAGAGTTGCAGTGTAACCAGCTACGTACTTAGCTAGACGGTGACAGAACACGTCCATTGCACGAGTTGCTTCTTCTTTCTCACCGTAGTTGTCTTCAACGAAACGACAGTCAGAAGTCACTTCAGTTAGACCAGCAAGACCAGACTCTTTAGTTAGCATGTTGTTGATTTCTTCAACAGAGTAACCAAGTGCGTCGTGTAGGTGGAAGATGATTGCAGGGTCTAGGTCACCACAACGAGTACCCATTACAAGACCTTCAAGAGGAGTAAGACCCATAGAAGTGTCTACAGATTTACCGTTCTTGATTGCACATACAGAAGCGCCGTTACCTAGGTGACAGTTGATGATGTTAACTTCTTCAACTGGCTTGTTTAGTAGGCCTGCAACTTCACGAGTGATGAATAGGTGAGAAGTACCGTGCATGCCGTAACGACGGATGCCGTGCTCTTTGTACAGGTTGTACGGTAGAGCGTATAGGTAAGACTCAGAAGGCATTGTTTGGTGGAACGCAGTGTCAAAAACAGCAACGTTTTTAAGGCCTGGGAAGTTTTGTTGAGCCGCTTCGATACCGATAAGGTGAGCAGGGTTGTGAAGAGGTGCGAAAGTCGCAGCGTCTTGAATACCCTTAAGAACTTCATCAGTGATAAGTGCAGAAGAAGTGAACTGCTCGCCACCGTGTACGATACGGTGACCGATAGCGCCAAGGTTAGCTTTAAGCTCAGGCTTAGAAGCAAGAATAGTTTCTACCATGAAAGATAGTGCTTCTACGTGAGCTGCGCCCGCGCCTAGTTGTGCTTCATGCTTGCCATCAAGTTTCCACTTCATACGAGCTTCTGGAAGACCTAGACACTCAGCAAGACCAGTTAGGTGCTCTGCACCTGTTTCTGCATCAACAACAGCGAATTTAAGAGAAGAACTACCACAGTTTAAAACTAAAACTAGCTTAGACATTAATGACTACCTGTTTATTTTTCTGATCGAAATCAGTTAAGGATGAAAATTAATCTCAAGAATAGTCGAAGCACATAGGCTTGCGTACTAACCTTGGTCAAAAAAACGTTAATTTCCGTATAAAGTGAAAGCGCTCTTTATCAAAAAGAGGCTTGTGCATTCCTTGCAGAAGTCTTCTCAAAGTTGCTTAAATTGTAAATAAGGGCAACAATGAGATTGAGGTCTGCAAATAATAGCGATATTGTGCAAATATAACAAAAAAATTTGAAAGAATATTATTTTTCGTCAAATTTTTGTGTTTTTAGTTGATGATTTCAACTTTTTTTTAATGGGAGACTCATATGAGCAATAGAGTTGGTTTAGCTAGTAGTTTAAAAGATGGCCAAAAGTACATGGATCTCTGGCCCGTCCGAAAAGAGTTAAACGCGATCTTCCCAGAACAACGCATTATTAAAGCGACCCGCTTTGGCGTGAAAGTGATGCCTGCGATTGCCGCTATCAGTGTTCTTACACAAATGGTCTTTAATAATTACCAAGCGATGCCACAGGCTGTGGTTATGGCTTTGTTTGCGATCAGCTTGCCGCTTCAAGGTATGTGGTGGTTGGGCAATCGCTCAAATACACAACTTCCGCCGGCGCTAGTATCGTGGTACCGCGAACTGCATGAAAAGATCACTGAAACGGGTTTTGCGTTAGAGCCTATGAAGCCGCGCCCTCGCTATAAAGAATTGGCAATCATTTTAAATCGTGCCTTTCGTCAGTTAGATAAATCCTCAATGGAGCGTTGGTTCTAAAGAATCCCAGCTCTCCCTCTTGTCTGAGAACAACTATTCATCTTCTATAGCTTGTTCTCAGATTTGCTCCTCTTTTTGTTACCTCGCTTACTTTCCGTTTAGCTTACCTGTCCTTATTCACTTGGTTTCTTACCTTCCTCCGAAGTCAATATAACCTTTCTCACATAACTCGAGCCTTGTTGTATTTTTGTTAAATATCACTTCAAGTTATCAATGGTTACTGGTAATAATGTCAATAGTGATTTTGACGTTGTTCTCTTTGAGCGAGTAATGACGGGTAGAGCTTGATTCAGGGAGCGATAATGAGTTCTGTAAGAAAGGTATTGGCAGCGGTTTTAAGTTGCTTGATGTTGCTATGGACTGGCAATGTAATGGCAAACGTTGCCAAAGTGTCGGTTTCACAAGTTGTTGACCATCCAGATCTGAATGCGACACGTTTAGGGCTTCTTGAAGGATTGAGAGCCAATGGTTATGAACCCGGTAAGAACTTAGAATTCTCCTATGAAATGGCGAATGGTAACCCGGCTCAGGCAGCCAAGATTGCCAGAGAGCTCGTCAGTGAAAATCCACATGTACTTGTTGGTATCGCGACACCGACTTCACAAGCCTTAGTGTCGGCGACTCGCTCGATTCCTATCGTGTTTACCGCGGTTACGGATCCTATCGGCGCTAGGCTCGTTAAACAATTAGAAAAGCCGGGGCGTAATGTCACGGGGCTTTCTGACTTATCTCCGATCACTCAGCATGTGTCATTAATCAAAGAACTGCTCCCTGAAGCTAATTCAATCGGTGTAGTTTACAACCCAGCAGAAGCAAATGCCGTTGCGTTAGTTGGGTTATTGAGAAAGGCAACTCGAGATTTCGGTTATACACTTCACACCGAAAAAGCGCTGACTGTTGACGATGTCGAAGCAAAAGCAGAATCCATTGCTAAGAAGTCCGATGTTATCTATGCCTTGACCGATAATACGGTTGCAAGCGGCATGGAGGGTCTTATCAAAGCGGCTAACCATGCAGATACGCCAGTCGTCGCAGGCGCCACATCTTATGTCGGAAAGGGAGCGATTGCTGGTTTAGGTCTAGATTATTATGATGTTGGGGTTCAGACCGCGGATTATGTCGCAGCCATTCTGGAAGGACAGAAGCCCGGGAAGTTGAGTGTCAAAACTGCGCAGAGTTCTCAGCTGGTGGTCAACCTAGATGCTGCTCGTGAGCTTGGCGTGACAGTGCCTCAATCTGTGATTGAGCGTGCGGTCATTAGCCGGTGAATTGAGTTTGGTGTTAGGTGAGCTAATAGGCCATAAGTCATATTATTAACAGCATTGAAATGGGCTCAGATAACAAACTCACCTGCTCTATATGTTGGCGCTTCTCTATTTTATTCATTTGTAAGCGGTTATTTGACCGTTAGGTGTGTCGTTAATATCAATTTACATTATTTTACGTCGAGCGAATTGCCGATTAATGTAATAATATTAATGGGGAAAATGAAAATAGCTGAACGCTAAGAGCACATTATATGAAAGTAAATAGGCACTTTAGCCTAACCTTTGTTTTCGGGTTTCCCGCTGTGATCGCCGCGATGTTACTTGGCCTAATAGGAAAGAATCATTTTGACGCGGTAGAAAAAGATATCAGTAGTGAGTTTCATCGTATTGAAGATGTGTTCAAAAGAACCACAAAAGTGGCAACAGCCCTAGACTACAGCTTCTCCAACTATTATAAATCAGGAAACCCTCTCTTTCTTGATCACAACAAACATGTTGTGGATGGTCTTTGCCAAATCTGGCCTATTGATGTATTGCTACTTGCCGACGGTAAAACCTCAGACATTCCCTCTGTCGATATCGACTATATGCTAATTGGTCAAGAGTCTCTTTGTTCTGAAAGCAGTGATAGTTATAAGAGCGCGTCAGAAAAAATAGCGTTAGCTCCTATTCTTTCATTTTTATCCCAGCTTGATGAATACCATGCCGGCGTGCACTTTATTGATACGAGCGGCTATGTGATCTCTTCACCTGAAGGTTTTGCCAAAGGGCTGAGCAAAGAGTTACTCTCGACCATAAAGAGTCGTCCTTATTGGCAGAAAACAGCCAACAACCCTGACCAACTTACCCTTTCAGGCCCTGGTTATCGTTTTGATTCCCTTGACCGTATAATCAGTATGACGATCCCTGTATTCCATAAAGGCGTTCACCAAGGGATGCTGTCGGTGGATATTAATGCTGACAAGCTGCTCGCAAACTCGAATGAGCATCTTGCAGGTCGGATCGATATCATTGATACCACTTTAGCGACTCCGGTAGATTCTGCGGCTTTTTATCACGAGATCAAACTGGATGGTGTCTCGTCTCACCATGCGATGTATTACAAATTAGACATCGCGAAAGAGGTTGAGCACTTTTTCGTCTACGAGAAAGACAGCCTTATTGTTGCCATCATTGTGTATCTGTTCTCAGTAACCATCTTCTTCTACGTCAATTCCAATATTGAACGTGGTTACTTCAAAGATCTCGCAGCCAAAGACCCTATGACAGGGTTATTGAATCGTCGTGGCTTAGAAGCGTTCTGGCGCAGTGTAGAGCACGATCAACTGTTTGCATTAACCGTCTTCGATATTGATGATTTTAAGTCAATTAACGACACCTACGGCCACGATAAGGGGGATGATGTGATTCGTTATATGTCGCGTCAGATCAGCAACAGTATTCGAAGCAGTGACGTTGCAGCACGGTTTGGCGGTGAAGAGTTTGTCGTTTATATGAAAGGCGAAGATCGTGAAACTTTGATGAGAACATTAGAGCGAGTGAAGAATGCGATTTGTTCCACTTCAGCCGACATTATTCCAAATGGATTTACGGTGTCTGGCGGTGTCTGCATTGTTGAAACTGAGCAAAGTAAACTTAACTTCGATGAGATATTTAAGTACGCCGATGAAAAGCTGTACGTGGCTAAGACGACGGGCAAAGACCGTCTTAAATTTTAACCACGTTATTGAATCGATGCTTTGTATGAAAATGAAAATGAAAGAGGGAAGAGCGAACGTGTCTACCAAGCAAAGCTTATTTGCACCGGTAACACGTTTGTAGCGTTGGGTATTTAACCCTAAACATAATCTTAAACAGGTTGGCGGCGTTCTTCTTGATAACGCTGAAGGCGTTCTACAATCGGTGGCGCCTTTTTGAAAGTACGAATTTCTTTAAACAGTTCGTTCGCTTCAGGGTAGCCTTTACTTAGATAAACAAACCACTGCTTCACTCTATTGGGGTAGTACATGCCTTTGTCCCCTTTAATTTGAAACTCTGAATAGCGCAGCAAAAGTTCAATGACTTTATCCCACGGCATTTTCTGGTGGTTGTGCTTAACGACGTTACCAAGGTTTGGAATATTGAAAGCACCACGGCAGACCATTAATGAATCGACGCCTGTTGCTTCTATGCAATCTTGACCATCTTGATAGTTCCAGATCTCCCCATTAGCAATCAACGGCAGAGATGTTTTTTCTCTTATTTGATTGATGAAGTCCCATTTGATTTCGCTGGCTTTATAGCCGCCAACTTTGGTTCTTGCATGCACGGTGAGTTCGTCAGCTTTGGCTTGTTCGATGGCATCGACGATTTCAAAGCACTCTTCCGGATGCTCCCAACCTAATCGAATCTTTGCGGACACAGGAATGTGTGCCGGTACCGCTTCTCGACAGGCGTTCACCACTTGATAGATGAGCTCTGGCTCTTTTAGCAATGAAGCGCCACCATTACTTTTGTTGACCGCTTTTGCTGGGCAACCAAAATTAAGATCGATCCCTTTCGCGCCTAAGCTAGCAGCTTGAAAAGCATTCTCGGCCATCCAATTTGGGTGTTGCCCTAGAAGTTGGAGATGGATTGGCACACCAGCCATGGTCTGAGAGCCTTGATGTAGCTCAGGGCAAATACGGTGGAACACATGCGGGGGAAGAAGTTGATCTACGACGCGCACAAACTCTGTCACACAGAGATCGTAATCATTAATCTCTGTGAGAATTTCACGCATTAGGTGGTCTAGAACGCCCTCCATAGGGCCAAGTATTACGCGCATGTTGCTTTACCAAAACTGAATGAACCGAAAAATTCGAGGCGTGATTGTACGGTGTGCTTACAGAATTGTCACTATGAGTGTGGTGCATGTCTTAATGATGGTTTCGTCTCTTAATAGCGACATCTTTGGGAGGATGGCGTTATAATATCGGAAATGCCCAATATCCAGAGCTTTCATGACATATCAATTATTAAGCCTACCAGAATCAATCACTGACATTACTCCGCAGTTTATGGAAGGTGCAATCCTTGCCTCTAACTTAGCGACCAAACCACTCGATCCAGAAGAGTGGCTGGTTATCGTTGCGCCTGAAGCGGGTAAAGAGCTGGTAAAAACGGTGACAGAACAGATTAATCGCCAGCACAACCTGATTCAGCGTAATGAATACCTATTAACAGACGTACTGGCTGAAGGTGACTTTAACGAACAGTTCGCTGATTTTTCTGAAGGCTTCATGATGGTTTGGCCAACAGTGGAAGAGCAGTGGCAGAGCGTGACAGTCGCGGATGGTACTCTGCGCATGTTGCAAGCGCTCTTAACCACCTTGATGCTTGCGATTGATGAAGAGCAAACTCAACAACAAATGATCGCTGCAGGGCTTACTACCCCACCATCGCTTGCCGATTTAGTGGGTCAAGTCGATCTGATGATCTCAGAAGTGGCAATGGCAGCGGATGAAGCTATGTTGGGCAATAAGTCCCAGAGCGTGAACCCGTTTAAAGACATCGGTCGAAACGACCTTTGCCCTTGTGAAAGCGGCAAGAAGTTTAAACAATGCTGCGGTAAAAGCAGCTAATCACGGCTTGTTGAGCAACTTAGTTTGTGTGAATAACAGACTCTCTTAATATGTTCAAAAGCTTAAGTAATAAAAAAGTCGACCTCGTGGTCGACTTTTTTGTTGTCCAAGTGTCAACGGCTTACTGTTAGTCGTTTTTCGACTTCACAAATTGAGAAATAACCACAATACCGAAAGCAACCAAGTTACCTGCAAAGATAATTACTAGCCACTGAGGCATAGAAAGATCGAAGAACTGCCACACAACCTTGCTGCAATCGCCGTAAGCCTCAAACATCCACGGAGCCCATTGGTTTAAAGGCGCCCAGCTAGGGAAGGTTACGAATAAGTCGCAGGTTGCGAAAGGGGACGGATTGAACTGGTAATCGACGTGCTCTAAAGCAAGCATCAAACCTTTGTATGCGCCAAATCCCCAGCTAGCAAGGCCTAACCAGCGTGATATTGGGTTATTCGGGGCAATCGCACCAATCATGGCGGCAACACCGATAGCGAGCATAGCAACGCGCTCATAGATACACATCACGCAAGGACCAAGCATCATCACGTGTTGGAAGAAGAGAGCGCACGCTTCAAAAAAGACAATAAAAGCCAGCAGTAAAAGCCAAGATAAACGTCCCTTAGAGAAGTCTTTGATCATTGCTAAAAAGTTCACGAATTGAATCCTGTCTATAAAATAAAAAAGCCCTGATTACTCAGAGCTTTTTATCTTGGATAAGTTTCCTAATCAACTAATATTTTTGATTAGTTAGTTATAGTTATTGTGGTTTGCGACACAGTGTTTAGCTTAGTGACCACCAGAGATAACTGGAGCGACGACTTCACCAGTGCGTTGAATGATCCAACCAGCATCGTAGAACCATGCTGTCATTGGCTCTACGATGAACACAATGCCTGCTAGGCCAACCAGTGCCAATACGATGGTGTATGGCAGCGCCATGATAACCATGCGGCCGTAAGACAATCTAATTAACGGAGCAAGTGCTGATGTTAATAGGAATAGGAATGCAGCCTGGCCGTTTGGCGTTGCAACAGAAGGTAGGTTAGTACCAGTGTTGATAGCAACAGCAAGTAGGTCGAACTGATCACGAGTGATGATGCCTTCAACCAGTGCAGTTTTCACTTCGTTAATGTAAACCGTACCGACGAACACGTTATCTGAAACCATCGATAAAATACCGTTGGCAATATAGAAGAGTGCGAGCTGTGCGCCTTTATCTTCAACGTGAAGTACTGCATCGATGACTGGCTTAAATAGAGCTTGGTCGATGATCACAGCAACAACAGCGAAGAAAACGGCAAGAAGTGCAGTAAATGGCAGCGCTTCTTCAAAGGCTTTACCCATAGAGTGTTCTTCAATAACACCCGTAAATGCTGTAGCTAAGATGATCACAGACAGGCCAATCAAACCTACTTCAGCAACGTGAAGTGCAAGGCCGACGATAAGCCAAACTGCGATTGCACTTTGAACCCATAGTTTTGCTACGTCTTGCTTTGTGCGGTTTGCACGTTCTTTGTTGTCAAACTCAACTAAGATTTGGCGAACATTCATTGGTAGGTGAGCACCGTAACCAAACACTTTGAATTTCTCGACAAGTGCACAAGTTAAAATACCGCAGAAGAAAACAGGTAGTGTTACTGGCAGCATACGGATGATAAATTCACCGAACTCCCAACCTGCTTGCTTAGCAATTACCAAGTTTTGTGGTTCACCTACCATGGTCATTACGCCACCCAGTGCAGTACCCACACCAGCGTGCATTAGCAGTGAACGTAGGAAAGCACGGTAGTTTTCTAGGTCATCACGAGTTAGCTCTGAGATCTCTTCATCATGAGTATGATCGTGCGAAGACGTTGTGCCCTTGCCTGATGCAACCTTGTGGTAGATAGAGTAGAAGCCGACCGCAACGCTAATAACTACGGCGATTACTGTTAGTGCATCTAGGAATGCTGATAAGAAAGCGGCAGCAACACAGAAGGCAACGGAGAGTAAAATTTTAGATTGGATGCCAAGCAAGATCTTCGTGAAAATGAACAAAAGCAGTTCTTTCATGAAGTAAATGCCAGCAACCATGAATACGAGCAAGAGTAATACAGGAAGGTTTGCTTGCAGCTCGTGATAAACCATTTCTGGTTTGGTCATGCCAATGGCGACTGCTTGAATAGCTAATAGACCACCCGGTTGAAGTGGGTAGCATTTGAGAGCCATAGCTAGAGTGAAAATAAACTCAACCACCAATAGCCAGCCCGCAACAAATGGGTCAACTAGGAAGAAAACAAACGGGTTGATGATTAAAAAGGAAATGATGGCAAGTTTATACCAATCAGGAGCTTTACCAAGGAAGTTCTTGATAAAAGCGTTTCCGAGAGACATCGGCATGTTAATACTCTTTTATGTTGATTATGAATAGACAAGCAATACAACATTTTGAGAATCGAGCTATAGAAATTGTTAAAAACTATGACTAACAGTGACTTAGAAAAACTACATTCCATGTAATGTTCTGTGGTCTTGCCAAGTCACTCCCTTAGAAACTCAAGCACTGCTTATTTTTGAGCGCAACTTTACTCTTAGATAACATTTAGTCAACAGGAAAAGCCCTGTAGCCCTAAAAATACCTCTTTTTTGTTGAGAAACGCGATCAAAGTAGCGCAAGCATACCACTTAAAATGTGATAAAAACCGACTAGAATCAATATTTCAGCGAAATGATTGAAAATTACAGAATAACGACGGCTTATATATGATTATTACAACTTAATATTGCAAATTAATAGCTTTAAAAATATGACCAATCCCATTGATTTTAAAGAAAAATTGTTGTGTTAACGGTTTGTTTAAATGGTGGTTTAGAGTCGCTTGCTTTACAAACCTGAGGTGCAAACGTGTGCTGAACTTTAGAGTTATAACTCTAACGGTGTTTAGGGGGAGTAAAATTTTTGAGGGTGTTTCCGCTAGGTGTGAACTAGTGGTATGATGAGTAAATTAGAACAGAATAATTAAATTGGATTGAAGTGTAGATGGTCATTAAGGCGAAGAGCCCGGCAGGATTTGCAGAGAAGTATATCATTGAAAGTATTTGGAATGGCCGTTTCCCTCCAGGTTCTATCTTGCCCGCAGAGCGTGAGCTTTCTGAGCTGATTGGTGTTACACGTACTACGCTTCGTGAAGTACTACAACGTCTTGCTCGTGATGGTTGGTTGACAATCCAACATGGCAAACCAACTAAAGTTAACCAGTTTATGGAAACCTCAGGTCTTCATATCCTTGATACGCTAATGACGTTGGACGTTGATAACGCAAGCAAAATGGTAGAAGACCTGCTTGCTGCTCGTACTAATATCAGCCCGATCTTTATGCGTTATGCATTCAAAGCAAACAAAGAAGCTTCAGAGCGTACTATCAGTAACGTGATTGAATCTTGTGAAGCGCTACTTGCGGCACCAACTTGGGATGAGTTCCTAGAATCGTCGCCATACGCTGATAAGATCAAACAAGCGGTAAAAGAAGATTCAGAAAAAGATGAAGCGAAACGTCAGACGATCTTAATCGCGAAGACTTTCAACTTCTATGATTACATGCTTTTCCAACGTTTGGCATTCCACTCAGGCAACCAGATTTACGGCCTGATCTTTAACGGTGTGCGTAAACTTTATGACCGTATCGGTAGCTACTACTTCTCTAACCCAGAAGCACGACGTTTAGCGATGGACTTTTATAAAGAGTTGTTCATTATCTGTGAAAGTGGCGAGCGCGAAACTTTGCCATTAGTGATTCGTAATTACGGTATCGCAAGTGCACAAGTTTGGAATGAAATGAAAACGACATTGCCGACGAACTTCACTGAAGACGACAGCTAAGGCATAGGTTTACTATTGTTGTTCCTGTTTAGTCAGTGACGTAAAGAAAACGAAAAAGCGGCGAGATAATTCAATTATCTCGCCGCTTTTTATTTATCTGTCGTTACTAGAAAATTATCAGTGGGTCAGTTACTTACCTATGACGAGTAATTTATCTATGTGTAGCAACTTAAAATTTATCTAGGAGTAGTAACTTAACCCGCAAACTCTTCTGAGTCTGGACGGTTGGTAAATTGCACACCGTTTAGAAAATCGCAAAGTAGTTGGTCTTCACACACTTTGTAGTTTTTGTTTTCTGGCTTGCGGAAGTAAGCGCCGATTTCGTACTTGCTCAAGCTAATGCCAACCACTTCTAGTACGTCCAAAACATCTTCTGCTTTCATGTTTAATGCGATACGAAGCTTCATGAAGATCATGTTGTTCGTCAGTGCAACTTCAGGTTTAGGTTGCTCGCCTTCTTTTTTGCCACGCTTAAGGTTGATGAAACCATTTAGGAATACCGCCAACTCTTTATCTTTCATCTTAGAGCATGACTTGTCGTTGTCATCTTTTAGCCAGTTAATCACTTGGTCATGAGCAACAGTCACATCAGCTTGTTCGATAGCTTTGATGATTTGTGCATTTTTAAGGTTTAGTGCGTGTTGAATACGACGCAAGATTTCGTTGTTAGTCACTGGGGATTCCTAAAAAGGGTTTTAGAGTAAAGAGGTGTTGGTTTAGCCTATTTTTGTCGACGAACCAATTTCTACTCTACATAGCATAGTTGACGGCGACTCTAACAGAGAACGCTAATTTTCGGTAGATATAAAAAATCCCCAATGCTGATTAACTCTTTCAAGTCAAAAATGCATTAGGGATTTAGTGATGGGTGCTTGTTATCTGACTGGAGTCAGAATTACATTACACGCATACCAGGTTGAGCACCTTCGTGTGGCTCAAGGATCCATAGGTCGCTGCCGCCAGGGCCCGCTGCTAGGATCATGCCTTCAGACATACCAAACTTCATCTTACGAGGTTTTAGGTTTGCTACCATTACAGTTAGCTTGCCTTCTAGCTCTTCAGGTTTGTATGCTGATTTGATACCAGAGAATACTTGGCGAGTCTCACCACCGATGTCTAGTTGGAACTTCAGTAGTTTGTTCGCTTTTGGTACTTCTTCACAAGAGATGATACGAGCGATACGCATGTCTACTGCTGCAAAGGCATCGAACTCAATCTCGTCTGCGATTGGCTCTTTGTCTAGCTCAGTTTGGCTTGCTTGCTCTTTTTCAGCTTCTGCTTTTTCTTTCGCTGCTGCTTCAGCGGCTGCATCTTCTTTAGAAGACTCAACCATTGCTTCCACTTTCTTAGGGTCAATGCGGTTGAATAGCGCTTTGAACTTAGTGATCTCGTGATCAGTTAGCGGAGTAGCAATCGCTTCCCACGTTAGCTCTTCGTTTAGGAAAGCTTCAGTGCGAGCTGCAAGCTCTGGCATCACTGGTTTCAGGTAAGCCATCAGTACGCGGAATAGGTTAATACCTACAGAAGAAACTTGTTGAAGCTCAGCTTCTTTGCCTTCTTCTTTTGCAAGAACCCAAGGTGCTTTTTCGTCGATGTACTGGTTAGCTTTATCCGCTAGTGCAGTGATTTCACGGATAGCACGGCTGAATTCACGAGTTTCGTATAGCTCACCGATACGCTCAGCAGCAGCAACGAATTCGTTGTATAGCTCAGGCTCTGCAAATTCAGCAGCTAGCTTGCCTTCAAAACGCTTAGTAATGAAGCCAGCGTTACGAGAAGCTAGGTTAACAATCTTGTTTACTACGTCAGCGTTTACACGTTGAGTGAAGTCTTCAAGGTTAAGATCTAAGTCATCGATGCGGCTGTTTAGTTTCGCAGCGTAGTAGTAACGTAGACACTCAGGGTCTAGGTGGTTTAGGTACGTGCTTGCTTTGATGAATGTGCCTTTCGACTTAGACATCTTCGCACCGTTCACTGTTACGTAGCCGTGTACGAATACGTTGTTTGGCTTACGGAAACCTGCGCCGTCTAGCATTGCTGGCCAGAATAGGCTGTGGAAGTAAACAATGTCTTTACCGATGAAGTGGTAAAGCTCAGTTGTGCTGTCTTTCTTCCAGTATTCATCGAAGTTTAGATCGTCACGTTTGTCACATAGGTTCTTGAAAGAAGCCATGTAGCCAACAGGTGCGTCTAGCCATACGTAGAAGAACTTGTCTTTTTCGCCCGGGATTTCAAAGCCGAAGTAAGGTGCATCACGTGAGATATCCCACTGTTGCAGACCAGACTCAAACCATTCCTGCATTTTGTTTGCAGTTTCATTCTGTAGAGAGCCAGAACGAGTCCACTCTTTAAGCATGCTTTCGAACTGAGGTAGGTCGAAGAAGAAGTGCTCAGAGTCTTTCATTACTGGAGTTGCGCCAGAAACCGCTGATTTAGGGTTAATTAGCTCAGTTGGGCTGTATGTCTCACCACAGTTATCACAGTTATCACCATACTGGTCTTCTGACTTACACTTAGGGCAAGTACCTTTTACGAAGCGGTCTGGTAGGAACATCTCTTTCTCAGGATCGAAAAGCTGAGAAATAGTGCGGCTAGAAATGAAGCCGTTCTTTTTAAGTTCTAAGTAGATGTGAGAAGCCAGTTCACGGTTCTCTTCGCTGTGTGTGCTGTGGTAGTTATCAAAGCTGATATCAAAGCCAGCGAAGTCTTTTTGGTGCTCTTCACTAACAGCAGCGATCATCTCTTCTGGCGTGATACCCATCTGTTGAGCTTTAAGCATAATTGGCGTGCCGTGAGCATCGTCAGCACAGATGAAGTTTACAGTGTTGCCACGTAGACGCTGGTATCGAACCCAGATATCAGCTTGGATATGCTCAAGCATATGGCCAAGGTGAATAGAGCCGTTAGCGTACGGAAGCGCACAAGTTACCAAAAGTTGTCTTGGATCAGTTGCCATACTTAATAATTCGCTTTTTTGATAGGTATAAATTTGAGAGGTAATACTACTTTATAACGTGTGATACGCCAAGGTATCAGACTAAGGATTCCCCTAGTTTTTTAGGGGTTCAGTCTTCATCTCGTGGGTGATAGCATAAATAAAAAAAGGAGTCCCAATGCGCAACTTTACTTCTAAGCAAGATTTCTGTTCATGGTTGAATGAGTTCGAGTCACCAATCCTCATCCCAGAGTGGGCGCTACACCAAAATATTGTATCGGTTGATCCGCGTGGATCATTTGTTATCACCTTACCTTTTGCCGCTAATCAGCTTGCGGTTGAATTGGAACAGTGGATTCACTCTCAGATTGAACAACAGCTTGTTAGCGCTTTTCAGTTTGAAGTGAAGGTGAAGCCGTCTGCGTTAGAAACCACGGTTGCGACACCATTGAAGGGGGTGAAGAACATCATCGCCGTGACATCTGCAAAGGGTGGGGTGGGTAAATCGACCACTTCAGTCAACCTTGCTTTGGCTTTATCTAAGTCTGGTTCAAAAGTGGGTTTGTTGGATGCGGATATCTATGGTCCTTCTGTACCTATGATGCTTGGCCAATTAGATGCGAAACCAGAAGTCCAGAATAACAAGTGGATGATGCCAATCGAAGCGCACGGTATTTTCACTCACTCTATCGGTTATCTTGTGTCGAAAGATGACGCTGCGATTTGGCGCGGTCCAATGGCGGCCAAGGCTTTAGGTCAGCTTGTTAACGAAACCGTATGGCCAGAGTTGGATTATCTAGTTATTGATATGCCACCGGGCACGGGCGATATTCAGCTGACGTTATCGCAACAGATCCCAGTGACCGGGGCTGTAGTGGTGACCACTCCTCAAGATTTGGCGCTAGCGGATGCACGTAAAGGCGTAGCGATGTTTGATAAGGTGAGTGTGCCAGTCGCAGGCTTAGTTGAAAACATGAGCTATCATATTTGTAGTCACTGTGGTGAGAAAGAGCATATCTTTGGTGTTGGTGGTGCCGAAGCTATGTCAGAAGAGTTTTACCTCGATATTTTGGCACAGATCCCTCTTCATATTGATGTGCGAGAAGATATCGATGCAGGTTGCCCGACGGTGATTCGTCGTCCAGATAGTGAACATACACGTCACTACTTAGAGCTTGCAGAGAATGTGGCTGCGAAGATGTTCTGGACCGGCAAGGCGAGACCAGAAGCGATTAACTTCTCTATGGTTGAATAACGAATCTATGGTTGAATAGCGCAAGTTAATCACAAAGTCGTTTAAATATAGTTTGGATTAGATAAACAGCTGTGGATTTAAGTCAATATCCATTGGGCTTGTGCAAATAGTTGTAGGCAAGTTATTTGAAAGCAAACGATTGCATTCATTAAATGCATTGATATCATCAATTTGACTGCAATTAGCTAAAATGGCGACTAGAATCTATGTGCTTTAGCCCCTATAATCAGGCGGTTTATCTCTTCCCACCACCAAACCATATCGGGTGCAAAATTAATGTCTGATAATAATCAATGTGTCATCGTAGGTATCGCTGGCGCTTCAGCTTCAGGAAAAAGTCTGATTGCTAGTACAATTTATAATGAATTGCGCGAAAAAGTAGGCGACCATCAAATTGGTGTTATCACGGAAGATTGCTATTACAGCGACCAAAGCCACTTGAGTATGGAAGAGCGTGTTAAAACTAACTACGATCACCCAAATGCACTAGATCATGATCTTTTATGTGAACATCTACAGCAGCTAATGAGTGGCAACGCCGTAGAAGTTCCTGAATACAGCTACACAGAGCACACACGTACTTCTGAAACGACTACACTTACTCCAAAGAAAGTGATCATTTTAGAGGGTATTCTGCTTCTAACAGACCCGCGTCTTCGTAAACTAATGCACGCAAGTGTGTTTATGGATACACCATTAGACATCTGTCTATTACGCCGTGTTAAGCGTGATGTAGAAGAGCGTGGTCGTACAATGGACACTGTACTTAAGCAATACCAAGAAACAGTACGTCCAATGTTCATGCAGTTTATCGAGCCTTCAAAACAACATGCAGACATCATCGTTCCTCGTGGTGGTAAAAACCGTATTGCGATTGATGTGCTAAAAGCGCACATTGCGAAGTTGTTGAAGTCTTAATCGAATAAAATTTTGCCTAAGTGACTCACTTAGCTTTATTTTTTACCGAATCAGTGGCACTTTTATAGTGCCACTTTCTTTTGGAATCTAAGCAAGGAATATGCGGATGAAGAAACTACTCATTTTCATAGCTGTACCAGTGTTTGTTGTCGTTGCAGCAATTCTGGCACTAGTGCTGTTAGTGAATCCCAACCAATTTAAGCCATTAATTGTCGAACAAGCCCAAAAACACACAGGCCTAGAGCTAGTGATCGAGGGTGATATCAGCTGGCAATTCTTCCCATCCATTGGCTTTGAACTTGGTCAAACTGAATTACGCAACCCTGAAGGTTTTACGCAACCTAACCTATTTAAGGTTGATACCGTTGGCGTTGACGTTTCGGTTACTCCGCTATTTAGCAACCAACTAGAGATCGGCAACATTACTCTAGATGGTGCAGAATTCTATTTAGAAACGCTTAAAGATGGTCGCAAGAACATTGATGCACTAACGCAAGCGTCAGCGCCTCAAGAATCTGAGCCTGCAGCAGGCACAAGTTCTGAATCAGCGCCTGCCCCTCAAGAGCAAACTACCACAGACGCATCGGGTTGGACGATCAACCTTGCAGGCGTAACTGTATCAAACGCATTGTTTGAAATGGACGACAAGCAAGCGGGTTCATTCACTAAGCTATACGATGTGTCTTTGAATCTTTCTGAGTTTGCCGTTGATACATGGACAACCGCGACATTTGCGGCTTCTGGTGAGAACAATCAACAGAAGTTCTCTGCACAAGGCAGTGCAGAATTCAAATTAGCTGAAGGCTTTGCAAGTTACGCACTTCGTAATATCGACTTAAACGCTAAGTTCAATGATCCAGCGACGTCGATTGAGTCAGCAAAAATTGGCTTGAATACGTTTGAGTTCGATAAGGTAAACCAACTGACTTACGCTGTAATCGGTAATGCAGCTGGCCTTGACCTTGATCTTAAAGGTGGCGGTGAACTTACTGTTGATAGCGCGATTTCAAAAGTAACGCTGAACAAGTTAACGTTAGACTCAACATTCAAAGGCGACACGCTTCCTCAGTCTCCAATGAAAGTCGACATGCTGTCTGACTTAAGCTTCGATCTTAACAAGAGCCACCTGAGCTTTGTGTTAGAGAAGCTACAAGCTAACGCTATTGCATTAGACGGTAAAGCAGACGTAATCCTATCTGAAATACCAAAGGTTCGTTTCTCTCTTCATAGCCCGAATATTGATTTAGATGAATTCTTAGGCTTAGGCAATACAACAGAAACAGCGAGCACAGCGCCTTCTGGTTCTGCTGGTGGTTCAACGTCAAGTTCTGGTAGTTCAGATCCAGCTAAAGAAGTGGAACCTGATCTGTCGGCTCTGAAAACGTTAGACGTGAAAGGTGACATCACGATTGATAAGTTCAAGGCGAACAACGCGAAGATGCAGAATGTTAAAACCGCATTTTCGGTTAACCGTGGTATCGCAGAGCTAACCTCATTCACCTCGAATCTTTACCAAGGTTCTATTTCTGCTACTGCAAAGTTAGACGCTCGTAAAACACCAGCGACTTACACGGCTAAGAAGAAAATCAAAGGCGTGAAAGTACAACCGTTACTGGTTGATGTTGCAGATAACGATATGCTGGAAGGTACCGGTAATATTGATGTCAACGTGAAAGGTAAGAGTCTAACTCCGACGGGTATCAAGAAAAACCTAGTCGGTACTATCGCGATTAACTTTGAAGATGGTGCAGTTAACGGCATCAACGTAGCTCAACTGATTCGAGAAAACTACGCTAAGATCAAGGGCGAGAAAGTTGAAAGCACAAATGAAGCTCAAAAAACGGACTTCAGTGCAATGAAAGCGACGCTGAAAGTGGATAAAGGTTGGGTTTCAACTAACGACTTATCAGCACAGTCGCCACTGTTACGTGTGACAGGTCAAGGTAAAGCAAACTTCATCAATGAAACGGTCGACTTCCTTGTGCGTACATCAATTGTGGGTTCACTTGAAGGTCAGGGCGGTAAGAGCATCGACGACCTGAAAGATGTGACTATCCCAATTAAGGTAACAGGTCAGTGGGCAGCCCCGAAATTTGCACTTGTTTTTGATGATGTATTGAAACAGAAAGCACAGAAAGAAATTGATCGTGGTTTAGAAAAGTTAGACGAAAAGTACGGTGACAAGATCAAAGATGAGAAAACAAGAGACGCAGTAAACGGTCTACTAAAAGGTTTGTTTAACTAGTCTTCATCTCATTTAAAAATGAACAAAGCGCCACTCCTGTTGTAGGAATGGCGCTTTTTATTTTTGGCTCGATAATACTCAAGAGAGATTCCCTATGACACTCGTCCCTCGCTCTAGGGAATGACGATAGGCCGTCGTCCTTTGTTCAAGAGCGTAACGGCCTAGTGGTCGTCATCCTCGAGAGGGAAGAATGACCGAGTCGGGGATCTCTGGTTGAAGGTGATTACCAGTCAACGCCTTGTAGCGCTTTAACACCAGATTCAAAAGCGTGTTTCACATTGCGAACTTCAGATACTGTATCTGCTATCTCAGTAAGAGTACGGTGCGCGCCACGACCTGTAATGATGACAGACTGCATCTTCGGGCGGTTATTCAACGCCTCAACCACTTCATCGAGTTCGATGTAACCGTAGCTAACCATGTAAGTCAGTTCATCAAACAGAATCACATCGATCGACTCATCAGCCAGCATGCGTTGGCACTCTTTCCATACACGCTGCGCAGCTTCAATATCTTGCGCTTTGTTCTGAGTTTCCCAAGTAAAGCCTGTGCCCATGACTTGGAACTCGACATCAAGCTTTTGCAGAACGTTTTTTTCGCCGTTATCCCAGGTACCTTTAACAAACTGAGCAACGGCGCATTTCTTACCATGACCAACTGCACGTGTAATCGTACCAAAACCGGATGTTGATTTACCTTTACCGTTACCCGTGATGACCAGCAATAGGCCTTTTACTTCTTGTGCTGCAGCGACACGTGCATCGACTTGTTCTTTTACTTTCTGTTGTCTTGCTTTGTGGCGTTGTTCTTTGTTGTCTTCAGTCGACATAACAAATCCTTTTAAGTTGTGATTGCGTCTATCATAGCCTAACTTAACGATAGCAAAAACCATCGGAAGAACAGGTGATTAGGGATGAAAAAGATACTCGTAGTTTGTATGGGGAATATTTGCCGCTCGCCAACAGGTGAAGCGGTGCTAAGGAAGAAAGCGCAACAGCTGGATATTGATGTTGTGGTCGACTCTGCGGGGACGATTGGTTTTCATCAAGGCAACCCGCCAGACTCGCGATCCAAATCTGCAGGAGAGAAGCGAGGCTACAGCTTTAAGGGGATTACTTCTCGTAAAGTGGTAGATAATGACTTCGAAGAATTTGACCTGATACTCGCGGCCGATAGGGCGAATTTAGACGACTTAATGAGCCAATGCCCAGTTCACCTCCAATACAAGCTCGCATTATTTTTGAGTTTTGGAGAGTCACAATATCAAGAGATCCCCGATCCGTATTATGGTGAGGGAAATGGTTTTGAATTGGTGTTGGATTTAATCGAAGAGTCTAGCGAAGCGATACTGCGTTCGATGTAGTGTAGGAACAATGTACGTCGTTTTGTTATCAGCGTAAGGGCTGACCGATAGGTATAAAAAAGGCCGACATTGAATGTCGACCTCTCTAAATCTAACTTAAAGCTACAGCTAAGATTACTTAGACATTACTTTGTAGATTGGGTCTTCTGCAACGTTCGCTTCAACTAAGCTACCTGCTTTGTGCAGCATAGCAACACAGTCTTGGCTTAGGTGGCGAAGGTGAAGTGTTTTACCTAGCGCCGCGTAACGGTCAGCAATCGTGTCGATCGCTTCAATTGCAGAGTGGTCAGTCACGCGTGAGTTTGCGAAATCAACGATTACATCTTGTGGATCGTTGTATGCGTCAAACAACTCTAGGAAGTTAGCCGTTGAACCAAAGAAGATTGGGCCGTTAACTTTGTACTCTTTTGAGCCTTCAGCGTTTACTGATGTATCTGCGTAGATGTGTTTAGCATGTTGCCAAGCAAACATTAGCGCAGAAGCGACAACACCAACACCTACTGCCACAGCAAGATCAGTCAGTACTGTTACTACGGTAACAAGAACGATAACGAAGAAGTCTTGTTTAGGAACGCGACGCGCAAGCTTGAAGGTTGCCCATTCAAATGTGCCGATAACAACCATGAACATTACGCCCACAAGTGCTGCTAGAGGAATCATTTCAATCAGTGCAGAACCGAACAGGATGAACATCAGTAGTGCAACTGCGGCGACGATACCTGAAAGACGACCACGACCACCTGAGTTTACGTTGATCATCGATTGACCGATCATCGCACAACCACCCATCGCACCGAATACAGAACACGTTACGTTAGCCATACCTTGACCAACACATTCACGGTTAGATTGACCACGAGTGTTTGTCATTTCGTCTAGTACTGTCAGTGTCAGCAGAGATTCAATCAGGCCGATAGCCGCAAGGATAATTGCGTAAGGCAGGATGATCTGTAGTGTATCTAAAGAAAACGGAACAGCAGGAATTGAGAATGTTGGAAGAGAGCCCGCTAGCGTAGCAGCTTCGTCACCAGACATTGTACGTAGGAAGTCGACAACAGTGCGAGTTTCAAGGTCAAGACCCACAACCAAAGCCGTTACTGTAACAATAGCAACTAATGAAGATGGTACTGCTGTTGTTAGCTTAGGTAGGAAGTGGATGATAGCCATTGTAAGGGCTACTAGACCTAGCATTAGTGTCATTTGACCGCTTGGTAACCAAGTCAACGCACCTGTTACGTCTGGCGCTTTAAATTGACCAAGTTGAGCTAGGAAGATAACAATGGCCAAACCGTTCACGAAACCAATCATTACTGGGTGTGGAACGATACGGATAAATTTACCTAGTTTAAATACACCTGCTGCAATTTGCAGAAGGCCAGCCAGCATAACGGCTGCGAATAGGTATTGAACACCATGGGTTGCCACTAGGCTCACCATTACAACGGCCATTGCGCCGGTTGCGCCAGAAATCATACCTGGACGGCCGCCAAAGACAGAAGTGATTAAACCTACGATGAATGCTGCATAAAGACCAACCATTGGGTCAACGCCAGCAACAAAGGCGAATGCTACAGCTTCAGGTACCAGAGCCAGGGCTACTGTAAGACCTGAAAGCACGTCATTCTTTACAGAGTGCTTTGAAAATTGTGGGAATTCGAACATGTTTGCTCAGCTATGCTTAAGATGGATTTACCGACACGGGTGTATTGCGTAGCCAAACAGTGATGGAAAAGAGCGGCAATAGCGAAGTGTCGAAAAGATAAGTGCGCGAATGCTACCCAAAAATGTGATTAAGTTCAAGGTTGAACCTAACTTTGAGTAATATATCTGTTAATTTTTATTCGATTAGTAGATATGAAAAAGGCTGCTTTAATAAGCAGCCTTTGATTCTATTTACTCGCGATTACCTATCAGTAATCACTAGTAGTTTGGCTTAGTCATCGCCGCGCCAGCTTTGTTCGACGCTGCCTGACTGCCTGCACCTTTCGATACAAAACGTTCAGTGCGGAACGGAGCTGCAATCACTTCAATCTCTTTGATCTCTTGAGGACCAGGAGCTTTAGTCATTGGTGAACCGGCTTGCTTCTTAGCAACAGCTGCCTTTGGTGCCGCTTTAGGAGCTTCTGCTTTAACAACAGGTGCTTCTTCAACTTTTGCACTTTCAGCTTTAGGCGCTTCAGCTTCAACAACTGGTGTTGCTTCTGCTTGCACAGCTTCTGCTACAACAGGCGCTTCAACTTTCGTCGCTTCTGCAATCACTGGAGCTTCAACTTTCGCGGTTTCAACAACCACTGGTGCTTCTTCAACGACTGCAGGAGCTTCAACTACAGCAGGAGTCTCAGCTACTTGAGCTTCAACAGCAGCATCTTCACGACGGATGATAACTTTACCC
Source organism: Vibrio sp. 1F255 (assembly GCF_041439145.1). Classification (NCBI taxonomy): domain Bacteria; kingdom Pseudomonadati; phylum Pseudomonadota; class Gammaproteobacteria; order Vibrionales; family Vibrionaceae; genus Vibrio; species Vibrio sp. 1F255. Next base: position 59,642 of record NZ_JBGONQ010000009.1, read on the forward strand.
ATTGCAAGCTCTGGACATGCGAAGCCGCCAGTCATTGCTACGTTGCTTTGTGGTGCCGTCTCTAGAGCAACATTCTGCTCTTGAACAGATGTTTGAGCTTCAGCTGCTACTTGAACTTCAGCCACTTCAGGCTTTGCCTGCTTGTGGTGAGGTTTTGGAATGAAGCGAGGCATCACTTTACCCATAGCCATCTCTGGAGAAGCTACACCACCTTTACGTAGGCGGAATGGGTTAGGGCGACGATCACGACCGCGACGACGACGTTGACCACTTGCACGTAGGTGACGTGGAGAACGACGGTTACGACGTTGTTTCGGCTCTTCCTGTTCAGTTTGCTCTGCATTCGCTTGAGTTGCTTCTACTTGTTCCGCAACTTTTTGCTCTTGAGCTACTGACTGTTCTTTTGAAACAGATAGTTCTTTAGCAGCAACCTGCTCTTTTGAAGCGTTATCTTCAGCTTGAGCTTGTTGGTCTTTAACACGAACTTGCTTGTTCAGTTTACGACGCTGACGACGCTCTTTAATCTTAGCTGCTTTCGCTTCAGGTTTAGCCTTAGGCGCTTCCGGTTTACCAGCTTGTGCTTCTGCTGCTAGCTGTAGACCTTCTTCTGCTAATTTAGATGGTGCTTGCTCTTCGCGTTGCTTCTGCTCATCACGTGGCTTGTTGCGACGGTCTTGCTTAGGCTTGCGAGGCTGACGAGTTTGCTGTGGAGCTGCTTCTTTTTGCTCTTCAGGCTTCTCATCACGAGCTGGCTTACGGCGGCGTTTGTTGTCACGGTTTTCGTTACGATTGTCACCACGTTCACCACGGTCGTTACGCTGTTCGCCACGCTCACCACGTTGGTTACGACGACGGTTATCGTTACGATCACGGCGTTGACGGTTGCCGTTGTTACGATTGTTTTTAGGTTTTTCTTCTTCTTTCTTCTCTTCTTCTTTTTTCTCTTCTTGAGTTGAAGAGCCAAATAAGAAGCTACCGATAGCTTTGAAGAAACGACCAATTAGGCCTGGTTCTTGAGTCGCTGCTGGTTCAGCTTTCTTCTCTTCTACAGCTTTAGGTGCTGGAGCAGGAGTTGGTGCTGATTGAGCAGGAGCTGCGAAGCCTTTCAGAGCAGGTTCTTCGATCTTCTTAGGACGAATAGTCTGTTCAGCAGGCTCTTTGCTTTCCGCTTCTTTTAGAGCTTCTAGCTTGTTAGGTAGCAAGTAAGATAGTAGATCGAACTCTTCACCTTCACGAACACGGATAACCTCAAAATGCGGCGTTTCCATGTCTGAGTTAGGAACAACAGTGATCTTAACTTCTTGGTTCTTCTCGATGTGGTTTACTGAGCGACGTTTTTCGTTCAGAAGGTAAGAAGCGATTGGAACAGGCACAACAGCAAGTACTTGTGCTGTGTTGTCTTTTAGAGCTTCTTCTTCAATCAAACGTAGAACAGAAAGTGCTAGAGATTCGTTATCACGAACAACACCAGTACCTGTACAACGAGGACAAATGTGGTGGCTTGCTTCTGCTAGTGATGGGCTCAAACGTTGACGAGACATCTCTAGAAGACCAAAGCGAGAAATACGACCAATCTGAACACGTGCGCGATCTAAACGAACGGCATCACGTAGACGGCTTTCTACTTCGCGTTGGTGGCGAACCGGGGTCATATCGATAAAGTCGATTACAACAAGACCACCTAGGTCACGTAGACGTAATTGACGTGCAATTTCATCGGCAGCTTCTAGGTTAGTGTTAAGTGCTGTTTCTTCAATATCGCCGCCCTTTGTTGCACGAGCAGAGTTGATATCGATAGAAGTCAGTGCTTCTGTTGGGTCGATTACAATAGAACCACCAGATGGAAGACGAACTTCACGTTGGAAAGCAGATTCGATCTGGCTTTCAATCTGGTAATGGCTGAATAGTGGCACTTCACCATCGTATTTCTTAACGCGATTCATGAAATCTGGGCGTATTAATTGAATGTGCGCTTGTGCACGTTCAAAAATAGTATTGCTGTCGATTAGAATCTCGCCAATATCACGACGTAGGTAGTCACGAATTGCGCGAACAATAACGTTACTCTCTTGGTGAATTAGGAAAGGAGCTGCATTTGAATCAGAAGCTTGCTTGATAGCGCCCCAATGGTTCAATAGAACATTCAGGTCCCACTCTAGCTCTTCTGCGCTTTTGCCAACACCCGCTGTACGCACGATTAAGCCCATACCTTGAGGAAGCTCAAGAGTGCTTAATGCTGCTTTCAGTTGAGTGCGTTCATCACCTTCGATACGACGAGAAATACCGCCAGCACGAGGGTTATTAGGCATAAGAACTAAGTAACTACCAGCCAAAGAGATGAAAGTTGTCAGTGCAGCACCTTTGCTACCACGTTCTTCTTTCTCTACTTGTACGATTACTTCTTGGCCTTCTTTTAGCACTTCTTTAATGCTAGGACGGCCTTGGTATGTATAACCTTCAGGGAAGTATTCGCGGGCAATTTCTTTAAGAGGGAGGAAACCGTGACGTTCTGCGCCGTAATCAACGAATGCCGCTTCTAGGCTTGGTTCAATACGGGTAATACGTCCTTTGTAGATATTCGCTTTCTTTGACTCGTGACCTGGACTTTCGATATCTAGATCGAACAGTCGTTGGCCATCAACCAAAGCGACACGCAACTCTTCTTTTTGAGTTGCGTTAATTAACATTCTTTTCATTTAGAAGTTCTCATTGTCTTTTCTTATTTTCATCATTGTTCTTATCGCTTTATTTCGTTTCTCATGGTGCCAGATCCCATGGCTTTATCGGTGCAGCCTCCCGGCTGGAGAGGGATGCTCTGGGGCACGTCAGTCATCATAGGGAGTTAGCCTATGATCCGCGATGTGGCGGTGAATACTCAACATGAGTGTACGTGAGTAGAGCGATAAGGAACTCAGTTGACCGTGTCTTACGCCGATTGCAGCACTGTCTAATCTGAGTTATCTACTCATTTACTTGCTTATGAATGGTTAGCTGTTTAAATAATAGTCAAACCATTGATAGCAGCTGTGAACTATAGCAGCGGTCGGTAAACACAGCAATCTGCTTTGTCGGAATGCTGTAAAAAAAACAGTTTTTGTTTGGGTTTTGATAGCTCTAACTCACTGTCTATAAATAATTTATCAATTGATATTTTAATTTGCAGGAATCTTGATGCTTTTTTGTTCGAAGAATCAAAGAAATATAGAACTTCAATGACCATTTTGGGATAGATCGGTAAGGATTAGGGATAAATAAGTTCGGAATAGGGCTAAGAAAATCTCAATTATCAAAAGTGACAGTGATACAATAGCGCAATGAGCGAAATTAGAACCCAAGTCCAATTCGTCGACATTGACGAAGATATGGCTGGTCAGCGTATTGATAACTTCTTACGCAACCAATTAAAAAACATCCCGAAAAGCATGATTTACCGAATCGTGCGTAAAGGCGAAGTCCGCGTAAATAAAAAACGCATCAAGGCTGAGTACAAACTAAAAGCTGGCGATTTAGTTCGTATCCCTCCGGTTACTATTGAAGAGAAAACAGAAGAGAACGTGCCGAGCACGAAACTCAACAAGGTTTCAGAATTAGAACAGTGCATCATTTATGAAGATGATCACATGCTAATTCTTAACAAACCGTCTGGCACTGCTGTTCATGGTGGTAGCGGATTAAAATTTGGCGCGATTGAAGCATTACGTGCTCTTCGCCCTGATGCTCGTTTTCTTGAATTAGTGCACCGTATCGATAGAGATACGTCTGGCATTTTGCTTGTTGCTAAGAAGCGCTCGGCGCTAAGACACCTTCAAGCACAGTTCCGTGAAAAAACGGTTCAAAAATACTACTTCGCTTTAGTTATGGGCGAATGGAAGAACAGCTGCAAAGTCGTCAACGCACCTTTGTTGAAAAATGAAGTGAACAGCATTGTTCGAGTTAACCCGAATGGTAAAGCTTCTGAAACCCGTTTTAAGGTTTTAGAAAAATTCCAAGAGGCGACGTTGATTCAAGCAAGCCCAATTACAGGCCGAACACACCAAATTCGTGTGCACGCTCAGTATACTGGTCACCCAATTGCTTGGGATGATCGCTACGGTGATCGTCGTTTTGACGCTTACACGGGTAAGGTTGGTCTTGATCGTCTGTTCCTACATGCAGCAAACATCAAGTTCACACACCCAGGTAGTGAAGAGAAGATGGATATCTCGGCGCCAATGGAAAGAAGGCTAGAGAAAGCCCTAACTGGTTTACGTAAGCTTTAAGAAGATACGAGATACGAGATACGAGATACGAGATACGAGATACGAAGGTATAGAGTGCCTCTAAATTTGTTCTTCAGTATCCATAAATGAGAAAGGTTGACGAATATCGTCAACCTTTTTTGTTTTCATCTGTTGTAGAAGATCCCCAAGTCGCTCGTTCCTCGCTCTTGAGGATGACGACTTTTTAAAATCACGCTCTATATCATTAGTTGGTTAGATAAAATTGCGTGTTCCGCCATCCCCTAGACTGACGAAGGAAGGAGTAGGGAATCTCTAACAAAGAGAGCGTATCCGTTATAGTACACCCATTCCTTGCGCTTCTAACATATCGACTAGATCGATCAGCGGTAAGCCGATCAAAGTATTTGGATCTTTACCTTCCATCTGTTTAAACAACGCGATGCCTAACCCTTCACACATAAAACTGCCCGCGCAGTAATAAGGTTGTTCTTTCTCGACATAACTCATGATCTGTTGCTTAGTTAAATCGCGGAAATGCACAACAAAGGTGTCGAGACGCGTGTCAGCTTCATTGGTCTCGTTGTTCCAAACCGAAAGCCCAGTATAAAAAGTAATGCTCTTGCCGCTTTGACGAGATAACTGCTCGATCGCTTTTTCTCGAGTGTGAGGCTTACCTATGATCTCTCCATCAATCACACAAACCTGATCAGAACCGATGACTAAGCTAGGTTGCTCCGCAACACAAGACTTAGCTTTGGTCTCAGCAAGGCGCATCACCAACTGTTGTGGTGTCTCTTCTGGAAGCGGCGTTTCATCGCAGTCTGGCTTGGCTGTAATGAAGCTTAACTGTAGTTTTTTGAGGATCTCTTGCCTAAATGGTGATGTAGAGGCTAAAACTAGTTGGTAATTTCTCATTTTAATTTACAATTCAAGGAAGCATTTATCTCAGGATAACGTAACTTGTCCTGCTATTCATAATGCTCTGAATAGGAAAGGCAGGAAAGTACATTTTTTTTGCCATTTCCTTTGACTAAACACGATTTGGAAGATAAGATTCGCGCCCTATGCAAAAGGAAAAAATACCGCGTACAGTTGATCCGGCAAGAACGGCTCAAAAACGACTCGATATGGATGGTATCATTCAGGTCAGTCTTTTGAAGCGTTTAACTGAAGCAACTGAAGGCGTAAAACGTGACGCGCAAGTCTCAATGTCATTTGGGCTTGATGAACAACGATTAGTCGTTATCTCTGGTAAAGCTAACGTCGAAGTCGATTTAGAGTGTCAACGTTGTAATGAGGTTTTCGCACATGAGTGCGATGTCCAATTTACTTATACTCCTGTTTACAGTGAGAAAAGTGAAGAGGAAGCACCGGAAGAGTACGATTTGGTAGATCTGAACGAGTACGGTGAGTTAGACCTGATTCAATTAGTTGAAGACGAGTTCATCCTTGGATTGCCACAAATAGCAATGCACGACGATGCGAAATGTAGCGTTAACTCAAATAACTTGGTGTTTGGTGAACTTCCTGAAGAAATTGAGGAAGACAAAAAGCCGAATCCATTTGATGTTTTAAAAAGCTTAAAGAAGTAATTGCTTCTTTAAGAATTTACATAGGAGTAGGGTCAATGGCCGTACAAAAGAGCAAGAAATCACGTTCAATGCGTGGCATGCGTCGTTCACACGATGCGCTAACTACAGCTGCACTTTCTGTAGACGCAACTTCAGGTGAAACTCACCTACGTCACAACGTGACTGCCGAAGGTTTCTACCGCGGCAAAAAGGTTATCAACAAGTAAGGTTGACCTTTGCAAAATCTAACCGTTGCGCTTGATGCAATGGGCGGGGACTTCGGTCCTCGTGTAACAGTGCCTGCCGCCGTGCAGGCACTGTCGTATTTCCCAGAGCTAAAAGTCATTCTAATAGGTGATCGAAACGCGATCACATCTCAATTATCTTCATTAGGTCGAATGCCTGATTCTCGTTTGAGTATCCAGCATTGTGATCGAGTCATTTCCAATTCTGAAAAACCTTCACTAGCCTTACGTAATAGTCAGGGTAGCTCTATGCGTGCCGCTATCGATCTGGTTGCCGAATCACAGGCTGATGCTTGTGTGAGTGGTGGTAACACTGGCGCACTGATGGCTTTATCCCGTTTCAGACTCAAGCTTCTTCCCGGTATTGATAGGCCTGCATTGGTTTCAGCTTTGCCTACTGCATCCGGAAATCGCACATGGATGCTTGATTTAGGGGCGAACGTTTCTAGTGACGCAGATTCACTGTTTCAGTTTGCTGTCATGGGCAGTGCATTAGCAGAACAACATTTAGGTCGCGCACCACGTGTCGCTATCTTGAATATCGGTGCAGAAGAAATTAAAGGCAATGACCTTGTAAAACGATGCGCTGAAATGTTGTCTAATACTCAGTCTGTGAACTTCATAGGCTATATTGAAGGTAATCAATTACTTCAAGATGCTGCTGATGTCGTCGTATGTGATGGTTTTGTGGGCAATGTCTGCTTAAAAACGTGCGAAGGTACGGCTCAGCTCTTTATTGATAAGCTAAAAACGCGCATGATGGCTTCAACAATAAAGGGTTGGATAGCCAGAATGCTGTTTTCTGAGCTATTTACTGAATTAAAAACCTTGAACCCCGACCAGTATAACGGCGCAAGTTTGTTAGGATTACGCGGCATTGTCATTAAAAGTCATGGAAGTGCTGATGTGTCTGCAGTCGTCAACGCGATTGGTGAAGCAGTACACGAGGTCAAACGACAAGTCCCCAGCCGCATTAGCGATCGTTTGGAAGCGGTTTTACTCGAGAGGCATTATTAGTCTTCATGTATAGCAAAATTTTAGGTACTGGCAGCTACTTGCCATCTCAGGTGCGTACTAACGCAGACTTAGAGAAAATGGTAGAGACTAGCGATGAGTGGATCGTTGCTAGAACGGGTATTAAAGAGCGTCGTATTTCAGCGGAAAACGAAACCGTTGCTGATATGGCGTTTTACGCTGCTGAAAATGCCATTGAAATGGCAGGTATCGACAAAGAAGAGATTGATTTAATCATCGTTGCGACAACCAGCAGTAGCCACACATTCCCGTCTTCGGCATGTCAGGTACAAGGCAAGCTTGGTATCAAAGGCTGCCCTGCGTTTGATTTGGCTGCAGCGTGTTCTGGTTTTGTCTACGCACTGTCTGTTGCTGATCAACACATCAAGACTGGCATGTGTAAGAACGTTTTGGTGATTGGTGCTGATGCACTGTCAAAAACCTGTGATCCGACTGACCGCTCTACTATCATCCTATTTGGTGATGCAGCAGGCGCGGTGGTTGTAGGCGCAAGCGAAGAGCCAGGTATTTTGTCTACTCATATTTACTCTGATGGTAAATACGGTGAGCTTCTAAGCCTAGAAGTACCAGAGCGCGGCGGTGATGCAGACAAATGGCTGCACATGGCGGGCAACGAAGTATTTAAAGTGGCGGTAACTCAGCTTTCTAAGCTAGTTAAAGACACCTTAGCGGCGAACAATATGGATAAGTCAGAGCTTGATTGGTTAGTTCCACACCAAGCGAACTACCGTATTATCTCGGCAACCGCTAAAAAGCTGACGATGTCGCTTGACCAAGTTGTGATTACTCTTGATAAGCATGGCAATACGTCGGCAGCTACCGTACCAACGGCCCTTGATGAGGCTGTTCGCGACGGGCGAATTAAACGTGGTCAAACGCTTCTACTTGAAGCATTTGGCGGCGGCTTCACTTGGGGTTCTGCGTTAGTTAAATTCTAACCCCAAGCGATAATCAACAAACAAGGCACATAACTTATGTGCCTTATTCAATTTTTTGCTTTGCTTAAAGGAAAATTACAATGAGCAAATTTGCTATCGTATTCCCAGGCCAAGGCTCTCAAGCTATCGGTATGCTTGCTGACCTAGGCGAACAGTATGATGTTGTTAAAAAGACATTTGCTGAAGCTTCAGAAGCACTTGGTTACGATCTATGGGCATTGGTTCAAGATGGTCCTGTAGAAAATCTAAATGAAACTTTTCGCACTCAACCGGCTCTATTAACAGCGTCTGTTGCAATTTGGCGTGTATGGCAAGAGCTTGGCCTAGAGCAACCTGTAAATCTAGCAGGTCACAGCCTAGGTGAATATTCTGCACTTGTATGTGCCGGCGTTATCGACTTTAAAGAAGCGATCAAGCTGGTTGAACTACGTGGTCAACTGATGCAAGAAGCGGTTCCTGCAGGTGTTGGTGCAATGTACGCAATCATCGGTCTAGACGATGAAGCGATTGCTAAAGCGTGTGAACAAGCTGCGCAAGACGAAGTTGTGTCTCCAGTTAACTTTAACTCTCCTGGCCAAGTTGTTATCGCGGGTAACAAAGCGGCAGTAGAGCGTGCTGGTGCACTTTGTAAAGAAGCGGGCGCTAAGCGTGCACTTCCGCTACCTGTTTCTGTGCCGTCTCACTGTGCACTGATGAAGCCAGCAGCAGACAAGCTAGCGGTGGCTCTAGAAGCTCTAGAGTTCAACACGCCAGCATTGCCTGTTATCAATAACGTTGATGTTATCGCTGAAACAGATCCTGCAAAAATTAAAGACGCACTTGTTCGTCAGCTGTACAGCCCAGTTCGTTGGACTGAAGGCGTACAAGCGATGAATGAGCAAGGCGTTGAGAAGCTACTTGAATTAGGCCCTGGTAAAGTTCTTACTGGTCTAACAAAACGAATCGTAAAAACTATGACAGCTGCTGCAGTTAACGACACTGCATCACTAGAAGCTGCTAAGTAAATAACCACTTAATAGAGAAGTTATGATGAATTTAGAAGGCAAAGTTGCACTAGTTACAGGCGCAAGCCGTGGTATCGGTCGTGCAATCGCTGAACTTTTAGTTGAGCGTGGTGCTAAAGTTATCGGTACAGCTACTTCTGAAGGCGGCGCAGCTGCAATCAGTGAGTATCTGGGTGAGAATGGTAAAGGTCTTGCTCTTAATGTCACTGATGTTGACTCAATTGCTGCTACACTGAAAACCATCAACGATGAATTTGGTGCGATTGACATTCTAGTTAACAACGCTGGTATCACTCGTGATAACCTACTTATGCGTATGAAAGACGATGAGTGGAACGACATCATTGATACTAACCTAACGCCTATTTTCCGCATGTCTAAAGCTGTATTGCGTGGCATGATGAAGAAGCGTCAAGGCCGTATTGTTAACGTTGGTTCTGTAGTTGGTACTATGGGTAACGCTGGTCAAGCTAACTACGCAGCTGCAAAAGCTGGTGTAATTGGCTTTACTAAATCAATGGCTCGTGAAGTTGCGTCTCGTGGCATTACAGTAAACACTGTAGCGCCTGGTTTTATCGAAACAGACATGACTAAAGCGCTAAATGATGACCAACGTGCAGCAACTTTGGCGAATGTACCAGCAGGTCGACTAGGTGACCCTCGCGAAATCGCTGAAGCTGTGGTATTTTTGGCGTCACCTGCGGCAGCTTATATCACAGGTGAAACACTTCACGTCAATGGCGGTATGTACATGGTGTAAATTATGTGCAACATTTGTGCATGATTTAAGTCAAGATCATACGTAATTTCGGTTAAAATCGTGAAAATTGTGGTTTGACCAGAAAAGTTGACCTTGCAACTTTCAATAGATTGAATAAACTACGGAAAACATCGCATAAAGCGAACTCTGTAAAGGAAAAGAAAAAATGAGCAACCTCGAAGAACGCGTAAAGAAAATCATTGTTGAACAGCTAGGTGTAGACGAAGCTGAAGTTAAAAACGAAGCTTCTTTCGTTGATGACCTAGGTGCAGATTCTCTAGACACAGTAGAGCTAGTAATGGCTCTAGAAGAAGAATTTGACACTGAAATCCCAGATGAAGAAGCTGAGAAAATTACTACTGTTCAAGCAGCTATCGATTACGTAACTAGCGCTCAGTAATAATCTCTCCCAGGCGGTCACCTCGACCGCCTGTGTTTTATCTAACTCATCTATCCTCATCTTAAATCACCTCAATCCCCGGAGTGTAAAATCGTGTCCAAGCGTCGTGTAGTTGTCACTGGCATGGGTATGTTGTCACCGGTAGGCAACACTGTAGAATCTTCTTGGAAAGCCCTGCTAGCTGGTCAAAGTGGTATCGTTAATATCGATCATTTTGATGCAACCAATTTCTCAACTCGTTTTGCAGGTCTAGTTAAAGACTTTAACTGCGAAGAGTATATGACTAAAAAAGATGCTCGTAAGATGGACTTGTTCATCCAGTACGGCGTCGCAGCAGGTATTCAAGCTTTAGATGATTCAGCCCTAACTATTACTGAAGAAAACGCTCCACGTGTGGGTGTTGCTATCGGTTCTGGTATTGGTGGTCTTGGTTTGATCGAAGCCGGTCACCAAGCTCTAACTGAAAAAGGCCCTCGTAAGATCAGCCCGTTCTTCGTACCGTCGACGATCGTGAATATGATTGCTGGTCACATGTCTATCATGCGTGGCCTACGCGGTCCAAACATCGCGATTTCTACTGCATGTACGACTGGCCTACATAACATTGGTCACGCGGCTCGTATGATTGCATACGGCGATGCAGACGCAATGCTAGCGGGTGGTGCTGAAAAAGCATCAACTCCACTAGGTATGGGCGGTTTTGGTGCGGCTAAAGCACTTTCTACTCGTAACGATGAGCCTCAAAAAGCTTCTCGTCCATGGGACAAAGGCCGTGATGGCTTCGTTCTTGGCGACGGTGCAGGCATGATGGTTCTTGAAGAGTACGAACATGCGAAAGCTCGTGGCGCTAAGATTTACTGTGAGCTAGTTGGCTTCGGTATGTCGGGTGACGCTTACCACATGACATCTCCAAGTGAAGATGGCTCAGGTGGCGCACTAGCAATGGAAGCGGCTATGCGTGATGCTGGCATTACTGGTGAACAAATCGGTTATGTAAACGCACACGGTACTTCGACTCCTGCAGGTGACGTAGCGGAAGTTAAGGGCATCAAGCGTGCTCTTGGCGAAGCAGGCAGCAAGCAAGTATTGGTTTCTTCTACGAAATCAATGACAGGCCACCTTCTAGGTGCTGCTGGTTCTGCTGAAGCTATCATCACGGCTATGTCTCTGGTTGACCAAATTGTTCCACCAACAATCAACCTAGATGATCCTGAAGAAGGCTTAGATATTGACTTAGTACCTCACACTGCGCGTGAAGTTAGCAACATGGAATATGCTGCATGTAACTCATTCGGTTTCGGTGGTACAAACGGCTGTTTGATCTTCAAAAAGATTTAATCATCTTATTAAAGACGTAAACACTCGTAGATAGTCACAATTAGACTTGTTTTTAAACGGCTTGATGCTTTAGCATTGAGCCGTTTCTTTTTATGGGGAAAAACATGTTTTGGGTTGATGGAGAAAGCCAGCAAACTATCGATATTTTGGATCGCTCGTTTCAGTACGGAGACGGCTGTTTTACGACAATGCTCGTGAGTGATGGTGAGATACAACATCTTCACGATCATCAGCACCGTGTCGACGAGTGCCTTAAAGCACTACGCATTTCTGCTCTTGATTGGGATGTTGTTAGTCTTTGGTTCGATACTGCGCTTCAACACATCCAACATAACGCTCTTCATGGCACAAAGAGCCTTGATGGTTCAAAGAAGCTCCATAACGCCAACAAGCCTCATAATCAAAAAGCAGGGATCAAGCTGCACGTTAGTCGTGGAGCGGGTGGGCGTGGCTACAGTACCAAGAATATCGCCAAGCCGACAATCACCATCAGTACCTTTGATTACCCAAGCCATTATTCAGCGTGGCAAGACTCCGGTGTTGAACTCGGTATCTGCCATCAAGCGCTAGGTTTGAGCCCACTACTGGCTGGCCATAAGCACAATAATCGCCTTGAGCAGATTTTGATGAAAGATGAAATGGATCAAGCTAATGAAGTGGATGGTGTGGTTCTTGATATATCGGGCAATGTGATTGAAACCACCATGGCCAATCTGTTCTGGCGCAAAGGTCAGTCGATATACACACCTCAACTCACTCAAAGTGGTGTCGCGGGGGTTATGCGTAAGCAAGTGTTAACCGCGCTGAATCAGGCTGAACTTTCCGTTACAATTAGTGACTACTGCTTATCTCAACTCATGCAAGCTGATGAGGTTTTCATGACAAACTCCATTTTAGGGGTTGCCCCAGTTACCCGTATTAGTGATACCCAATTTAACATTGGAACCGTTACTCGTAGCCTTCAAGGACAACTAAACTCGTGATCAAAAAGTTATTTATTTTTATTATCTTGTGCTTAATTGCAGCCGGTGCTGCTGGTTTTTATGTTTACAACCAAGCGCAAGATAACCTGAAACAAGTTATTCAATTAGAAAAACCACAAGTCGTGACTGTTGCTTCAGGTAGCAGCTTTAACCGCGTTCTAGCCCAGTTGATTAACGAGGGGCTGTTTGAGGCTTCTCCTTACGAGAAATTAATCCGTAAGTTACATCCTGAGCTTGTAGACGTAAAAGCGGGTACTTTCCTGCTTGAACCGGGTTTAACCTTAGAGCAAGCGCTACAGGTGCTTGTAGAAGGGAAAGAACACCAGTTTACTATTACCTTTGTTGAAGGCAGTCGTTTTGACGAATGGCTTGTTCAGCTAAAAGACAACGAATTCATTCAACAGACATTGGATGGCGTTTCTGAAAAAGAGATCGCTGAAAAGTTGGGTATTGAAAACGAAAAGCTAGAAGGTCTCTTCTTAGCAGAAACGTATCACTACACCTACGGCACCACTGATTTAGATTTGTTGAAGCGCGCGCATCGAGACCTAATGAGCGTGGTGAATGAAGAGTGGGAAAATCGAGCGGATAAGCTGCCTCTTAAATCGCCATACGAAGCGTTAATTCTTGCATCTATCATTGAGAAAGAGACCGCTGTTGCGTCAGAACGTGAGCGTGTTTCTTCTGTGTTTGTTAACCGTCTAAACAAGCGTATGCGTTTGCAAACTGACCCAACGGTTATCTATGGCATGGGTGACAGCTACGATGGCAACATCCGTAAGAAAGACTTACGCACGCCAACGCCTTACAACACCTATACAATGAGTGGCTTGCCACCGACACCTATCGCTATGGCAGGCAAAGCGTCTATCAACGCGGCGTTGAATCCAGAGAAGAGCAACTACTTGTATTTCGTTGCGAGTGGAACAGGTGGGCACGTATTTTCAAAGAGTTTGACTGAGCATAACCGTGCAGTGCGAGCTTACTTAAAGCAATTAAGAAAAAACAGATAAAGAAATAATTATGAATCAGTCGAAATTTATCGTGGTTGAAGGCCTTGAAGGCGCTGGCAAAAGCACAGCAATCAATGCCATCGTTGAGACATTAAAAGCATCGGGTGTTGAAGATATTGTTAATACTCGCGAGCCGGGTGGTACTGTCTTAGCTGAAAAGATGCGTTCATTGGTTAAAGAAGAGCACGAAGGCGAGAAGCTTCAAGACATGACTGAATTGCTGTTGATGTATGCAGCACGTGTTCAATTAGTCGAGAACGTCATCAAGCCGGCACTCGCCAATGGTCAATGGGTATTGGGTGATCGTCATGATATGTCTTCACAGGCATACCAAGGTGGTGGTCGCCAGATCGCGCGCACGACTATGGAATCACTGAAAGCAACCACGCTAGGCGGCTTTAAACCCGATCTAACGCTATATTTGGACCTAGACCCTAGAGTAGGGCTAGAGCGTGCTAGAGGCCGTGGTGAGCTTGATAGAATTGAAAAGATGGACATCTCATTTTTCGACCGCACGCGTGAGCGCTATGTAGAAATTGCAGAACAAGATGATTCTGTACTTGTGATTAACGCGCAGCAAGAAATTGAGCAAGTAGCCGCTGATATTAAAGTCGCGCTAACTGCTTGGCTCGACAAACAGTAGGTAGTCATGGCTGAAGTGTATTCTTGGCTCACACCGGTATGGAGTGAGTGGAAAAAAAGTCTCGATGCGGAGCGTTTTCCTAACTCTGTGATTGTTAATGCACCGGAAGGGCTCGGCGTTGATGCTTTGATTAGCCAACTTACCGACGCATTGATGTGCACGAACTATGAAAGCGAGTCGTGCGGGTTTTGCCACAGCTGTGAGTTAATGAAGTCGGGCAGTCATCCTGATTTTCATGTGATCTCACCCGAGAAAGAAGGTAAGTCGATCACGGTTGATCAAGTGCGTGCCAGTAACCGCTGGGCTCAAGAGTCTTCTCAGTTAGGTGGTTTGCGCGTTATTTTGCTTAACCCTGCTGAAGCAATGAACGAATCGGCTTCCAACGCACTATTGAAAACTCTGGAAGAGCCATCAAGCAAGTGCATCTTCATTCTGTCTACTCGTAACAGTAATCGCTTAATGCCGACTATTATTAGCCGTTGTCAGCAATTCAATGTGGTTAGTCCGCAGTTAGAGACAGCATCAGCGTGGTTAGATGGTGAAGTGGGCAAAGCGGTACCGCAGTATATTTTAGCACTCAATGACAACGCGCCTTTAAAAGCAAAAGCGATGTTTGAGCAAGGTGGCGTTGAAGCTTCAACAAAAGCGCTCGATGGCTTTGTGAATGTGATAAAAGGCACTCAACCTGACATGCTAAAGTTCTCTACAGAGCTTAGCAAAGACCCTTTGATTCAACTTGGCTGGCTTTGGCATCTATTGTCAGATGTACAGAAGCTGCATTTTGGTTTGGCGAATCAGGCTTTCACTCCGAGTGCGAAAGCACTGTGTGAGGCGATGTCTTATCAAAGTGCTTATGCAGCATCGAATAAACTGCTGACATTGATTGAGCAGTTAAAGCAACACCCTGGGCTCAATACGGAGCTACTCATAATGAATTGGCTGATAGCCACTTGCGAGGAAACATGTTCGTAGATTCCCACTGTCATTTAGACAAACTGGATTACCAAGATTTACACACCAGCGTAGAAGATGTGGTTAACAAGGCGAAGGCTGCTAATGTAGACCAATTGCTTTCTGTCGGTGTGACACTCGATTCGTTTGAAAATATGCTCGAGATGATCTCGCCGTTTGATAACGTTAAAGCCTCTTGTGGCGTTCACCCTCTCGATGTTGAAAGTGATTTCAGCCTAGAGACAATGCGTGAATACGCGAGCAACCCTAAGGTTGTGGCGATTGGAGAGACAGGTTTAGATTATCACTACCAACCAGAGACGGCGGAGCTGCAACAGCTACGATTTAAGCAGCATGTTGAGTTAGCCGTTGAGCTGAATAAACCTTTGATCATTCACACTCGTAACGCACGTGAAGACACATTAGCTATTTTACGTGATGGCGGAGCTGAGAAGTGTGGCGGTGTGATTCACTGCTTTACCGAAGATCAAGCATTCGCAGAAGCAGCAATGGAACTAGGTTTCTATATCTCAATTTCAGGCATTGTGACCTTTAAGCAGGCTACAGAACTTAAAGAAGTTGTTAAAAACCTACCGCTAAACAGGTTGCTGATCGAGACGGATTCTCCATACTTGGCGCCCATTCCATATCGTGGAAAGCAGAATCAGCCTGCATATGTCGTCGAAGTGGCGGCCTACATTGCGCAATTAAAAGGTGTGTCGATGAAAGAGGTTGCCGAACAAACGACCAAAAATTACCAAAAACTTTTTTTGCGATAAAAATCTAAGTAAACAAATAAAAGGGAGCAAAAGCTCCCTTTTTGTGTTTTTGATCACCAAAAATACGTTTTTTTTTAATGTTTACGAATTATGTTGAACTTGAGAGCGCTAATTATAACATTTGTAATTTTGTTACTAAAAATAACATTCGCTCCTATTTTATTTACCCAGTAAAATAATAGGGCTCTTGAAAAATACTTATATATTTCAATGCATTAAACACTTGTAAAGCATTGCATTTCTAGATTTGACATGTGATCCAAGACGTGTTTTGAAACTAAATTTCGTAAGTGACTAGAAAGTTAGTTCCTCATCAATATATATTTAGCGGCAGAAAATATAATGCAATACATGGTTACATTTTCGCAGGGTGCTAACATATAGGCTACGGGGGTGTGCCGTTAGAACCCAATATAATTATTTTATCTTTATCAGGAGCATAAACATGTTTAAGAACCTTTTTGCTAGCCTGCAGAAAGTTGGTAAGTCTCTGATGCTTCCAGTATCAGTTTTACCAGTTGCGGGTATTTTGCTAGGTGTCGGTGCAGCAGATCTTCCTTTCATTCCAGAAATCGTTTCAAACTTAATGGAACAAGCTGGTGGTTCAGTATTCGGTCAAATGGCACTACTGTTCGCAGTAGGTGTTGCACTTGGCTTTACTAACAACGATGGTGTAGCGGGTCTAGCTGCTATCGTTGGTTACGGCATCATGACGGCTACACTTGGCGTAATGGCTGGTGTAATGGGCGTTGATAAAATCGATACTGGTGTACTAGGTGGTATCCTAGTCGGTGGTGTTGCTGCTTGGGCATTCAACCGTTTCTTCCGTATTCAACTACCAGAGTACCTTGGCTTCTTCGCTGGTAAGCGTGCTGTGCCAATCATCACAGGTTTCTCTGCGATTGGTCTAGCAATCCTACTATCTGTAGTATGGCCACCAGTTGGCGGCGCTATCTCTGCGTTCTCTGATTGGGCTGCTCACCAAAACCCACAAGTGGCGTTTGGTATCTACGGTATCGTTGAGCGTTCTCTAATTCCATTTGGTCTTCACCACGTTTGGAACGTACCTTTCTTCTTTGAAGCTGGTACTTGTGTAAACGCTGCTGGCGAAACTCAAAACGGTGTTCTTACTTGTTACTTAGTTGCTGATGACGCATCTCGTGCAGCGGGCAATGGCTTCGGTCAGCTAGCTGGTGGTTACATGTTCAAGATGTTCGGTCTACCTGCTGCTGCAATCGCGATTGCACACTCAGCTAAGCCTGAAAACCGCGCTAAAGTAATGGGCATCATGGCTTCTGCTGCGTTGACTTCATTCCTAACGGGTATCACTGAACCAATCGAATTCTCTTTCCTATTCGTTGCTCCAGTACTGTACGCAATCCACGCTCTACTAGCTGGTTCTGCATACGTTCTTGCGAACACTCTAGGTTTTGTACACGGTACATCTTTCTCACACGGTCTAATCGACTTCCTAGTTCTATCTGGCAACGCGTCTAAGATGGGCCTAATGGTTGTATGTGGTATTGCTTACGCTGCAATTTACTACATCGTATTCCGCACTGTGATTAAAGCTCTAGACCTTAAAACTCCAGGCCGTGAAGACGAGACTGAAGAAGAGTCAGTTGCGACTGGTTCTGAACTTGCTGGTGAGCTAGTTGCTGCATTCGGTGGTAAAGCGAACATCACTGGTCTTGACGCTTGTATTACTCGTCTACGTGTTGCAGTAGCTGATACAGCTCTTGTTGACCAAGACAAGCTGAAGAAACTAGGCGCTGCAGGTGTTGTAGTAGTAGCGGGTGGCGTACAAGCTATCTTCGGTACTAAGTCTGACAACCTTAAGACAGACATGGATGAGTGGATCCGTAACAACGGTTAATTCTCTGATTCAATAAATTGAAAGGAGGCCGAAAGGCCTCCTTTTTTGTTTTCTGCTCTATGAAAGATCTATTGTGCTTAATCTCCATTAACTCAGATACTTATCATTCAACTCGATCAGTTGATGGTTGCTCTTAAATTTTTCGTGTCTTTTATCTTTTACCCAGCGATGACACC
The DNA here is from genome assembly GCF_041439145.1 of Vibrio sp. 1F255. Classification (NCBI taxonomy): domain Bacteria; kingdom Pseudomonadati; phylum Pseudomonadota; class Gammaproteobacteria; order Vibrionales; family Vibrionaceae; genus Vibrio; species Vibrio sp. 1F255. Next base: position 77,574 of record NZ_JBGONQ010000009.1, read on the forward strand.
TTTTGCTGAGATTCCAGTAGACTTCCGTTTTTTAAATACAGTCTGAGAATATTATGAAACATCGTTACTTGATCGGCCTTATGTGCTGCAGCGGAGCCTCGTTTGCTCAAGCTTCTGAAGCTCCAGCTTTGGAAGTGGGACTCGCCATTGACCAAGACCTGAGTGTCGTTGTGGAATTTGATCAGAAATACCGTGCTACGATTGGCAATGACGGCGCTGCCTTTGATTACATTTTGAAGCGTGGTCAGTTCGAGACTGAAGCTCCGTTGAGCTGGTACGTCGGTGCTGGTGCTTGGGCTGAATGGAATGACGACTTTGGCTTACGCTTGCCGTTAGGCGTGAAAGTGAATTTCTACGAAGGTTGGAATGCTTACGCTCAAGTTCACCCTGAACTCGATATGTATAAAGGTGTTGAGTTGCAAGTGGGCGGCGCTTTAGGTGTTACCTATAAGTTCTAACCTGAACTAAAACCGTTTTAATAATGAAAAAACCAGCATTTAGCTGGTTTTTTCGTTTGGGCCGATCTTATATTTTGCTTCATTGAGCCACTTAGAAAGTAAAACTCAGTCCGACATTGGCTTGGAATTGGTTCATCCAGTCGGTATCAAAGCGAATGATGCACTCTTGCCCGTTATTTGGGATATTACAAACACCGGAGGTATCGTTGTCGACAACCGTGCCTAACCAACGTACTTGTGTGTTCAACGCTAGTCGGTCACTAAATTTGTACTCTAAGCCACCAAAGATAGAAGTTGAGAATCCATACTTATCTTTTGCCCAGTCTACATCGACGTAAGAAGCACCCAGGCCTAGCCCTAGATAACCCGACAACACAGGCGAAGCAGGGTAGTAGATGCTGCTTTGAAGGTGCAGGTATTGGATGGAGGAGCTTAGGTTGAGCGTTTCTAATTCCGAGCTCTGATTGGAGTAGAAGAAGCCGATGCGTCCTTTTTCAAGTGGCGTTTCAATGGCAAAGGTGTAATTTTCAGAGCCTTTCATGTCATAGGTTTTACCGTCCTGGTCTTCGACACTGCCACCGCCGGTATAACCTACCATAGGTGTAATGATGATCTCCGGCGAAGCATACGCGCTTGAAACGGAGAGAAGCGTAATCAGTGCCATCATATTTGCTTTGTTATTCATGAGTATATCCTTATCCATACACATACTAATTGTGATGGTTACATCAATATTGTGCGACTAATTTCGACGATTCTTGAAGATACTTCACACACCTGATAGTACTTAAATAGAGACTCGACAAATTAATAATAAGCCAGAGGTGTCTATGGACCATAATCTGAAAAATGCCCTACAAATTACCGTGTTTATCTACATGATCATTCTTTCATTTGGCTTTATTGCGATTGGTAGTTAATACCATCTATTGCGAGGCTGAGTTTTGATACTCAGGGAATAATGAATAGTGGGATTATAACCAATATTGATACAGCAATAGACTTGGATTATTACGCTAAGTTTATTGCTGGAAAAACAGCACTGGTCGCTCAAGGTGGCGGACAGAGAAGTATTTTTACTTCTGGAGTGCTGGATGCCTTTCTTCTCTCAAATTTTGACCCCTTCGACGAATTTTTTGGTACCTCAGCAGGTGCTCTCAACTTATGTGCTTATCTGTGCCGTGATAAAGGCCTTGGACGTTCTTTTGTTCTCGACCTCACAACCTCACCAGAGTTCTTCAATCTCTTTTCCTATATACGACACAGAAAGAACCTAGGATTAGAATGGGCGCTAGAACAAATCATGGCTTACCCATATAAGCTCGATCTGGATTTAGGGCGACAAACGCTAGGCGATCGCCACTTCTATGCGGCTGTAACGGATTCCAAAGACTTACGAGACCACTACTTCCCATTATTGGGCGAAGATTGGTACAAGGTGATGATTGCGACCTGTGCTATTCCTCGCTTGTACAATGACGAAGTCTTTATTGGTGACAGTGCTTATGTGGACGGTGGTGTATCGGCGTGTATCCCAGTTCAGGAAGCGTGGCGAAGACAAGCTCGTTCTATTGTGGTGATTCGTACTGAGCCAGTGGTGGAGGAAGGTAATACCCATTTGGTTGAAGCACCAGTTAAGGGATCTTCAGTCAAAGCGCCTAAACCTATATCTGCAGAAGAACTGGAGTGGTTCCGCGAATCTTTCGACAGTGTTCAAGGCCATTGGCAACAGAAAGTGGAACAGTGGAAAACCGACTGGACCTCTTTCTTCCAACAACAAATTATGCGCTCAAAAGAGCAGAAGCGTGACCGTGGGCATTTAGACCTGCTGAACGGTGGTCGCTGGCTATTTGGTGCAGATGATATTTATCGCTTAAGTCATTTAATCGGAGATAAGTTTGATTCAGGGTTGGCTGACATGCTGATGGTGCATTATCAGACCTACTCATTGACTCAGGATTTTTTGAATTCGCCACCAGACGACGCGTTTGTGGTTCAGATAGCACCTAGTCAAACGCTTAAATCGAGCTCATTAATGAGTCATAAAGATGATTTACTGCATGATTACGAATTGGGTTTAGAAGCCGGTTACCGATTTGTGGAGACCTATACCTCAACGGAAAACGCTCGCAACTCGCATATGCCACAGTTAGCCACCATTGCTGCGGGTAACTAATTCCCGAAGTTGATGAGCTAGCATGCTGTGAGCTCGTTATGCTGTTTAAGCAGATTTTAGTGAGTCGTGTTCTGAAATGAAAAAGGGTTATTGAACTTGGTTCGATAACCCTTTTAAGTTTTTGAGATTAGGCGAATCGTTTCGCCTTAAGGTCAAATATTAGGTGACAGGCAAGATTCTCATACAGTTGGTTGACCCTGCTACATCCATAATGTCGCCTTGAGTGACGATCACTAGGTCACCAAACTTAAGGTGTCCTTTCTCTTTCAAGCAAGTGAGTGTAGATAGTGCAATGTCAAAGCTGTCTTCGGCTTCTGTCTCGAAGTAGATTGGTGTCACACCTCGGTATAAGGTACAGCGATTAAGCGTTCCTTCGTTACGAGACAGCGCGTAGATCGGCATGTCGGCACTCAGGCGAGACATCATCAGTGCGGTGCGGCCTGACTCGGTGAGAGTGACAACGCCTTTAATGCCTTCCATATGGTTTGCAGAGTAGATGGTCGCCATCGAAACGGTTTCTTCGGCAGTAACAAAGGTGCGGTCAATACGGTAATTGGATTGGTTATTAATGCCTGCCATTTTTTCCGCACCAATACAGACTTCAGCCATCGATTTTACGGTCTCGACTGGGTAGTCACCAGCTGCAGTTTCACCAGACAGCATCACAGCATCGGTGCCATCGAGTACGGCGTTGGCAACATCCATAACTTCGGCACGGGTTGGCATTGGCGCAGAAATCATTGATTCCATCATCTGAGTTGCGGTGATGACAGTTCGGTTAAGCGCTCTGGCACGGCGTATAAGCTGTTTTTGTACTCCGACTAACTCAGGGTCGCCAATTTCCACTCCGAGGTCACCACGAGCCACCATGACCACATCTGAGGCCATTATGATGTCATCCATGTTCTCAACTGTAGCTACTGTCTCTGCTCGCTCCACTTTTGCGACGAGGTGAGCTTCTAAGCCGGCTTCTCGTGCAAGCTGACGAGCATAGTGCATGTCTTCACCATTACGAGGGAAAGACACCGCTAGGTAATCCACTTTGATTTGTGCGGCGGTGACGATGTCGCGCTTGTCTTTTTCTGTTAGCGCTTCTGCGGAAAGGCCACCCCCTTTTTTGTTGATGCCTTTGTTATTTGAGAGTGGGCCGCCAATGATGACTTCGGTATGAACGCGACAGCCTTCCACTTTGGTTACTTTGAGTTGAACACGACCATCGTCAAGCAACAGTATATCGCCGGCGGATACGTCGTTAGGCAGTTCTTTGTAATCAAGGCCAACGGCTTCTTGATTGCCTTCACCTAAACCTAGGCTGCTATCGAGAGTGAACAGGTCGCCTACGGCAAGTTGGATTTTGCCATCTTTGAATGTCGACACACGAATCTTGGGACCTTGTAAGTCTCCGAGAATGGCAATTTGAGTACCGTGTCTTTTTGCTATTGCTCTGACTTTTTCTGCGCGTTGTATATGGTCGTCGCTGGTGCCGTGAGAGAAGTTCATACGAACAATATTGGCACCGGCTTTGATGATCTCTTCAAGCACGTTACCTTTATCAGTAGAAGGGCCTAGCGTTGTGACGATTTTCGTTTTTCTTAATTCGGCTGTCATGAATACTCCTAGAGTGAGGCCAAGTAATCTTTTAAAAGACTGAATTAAGTATATGCATTAATTGATAATTTATTGGGAGCTAGGAGGATATTTCTTGATTTGCCTTTAATTATTGAATTCAGGGCTCAAATGCGATGTTTTATTCTGAAAATTAAGTCGTAAATTATCGATGTGGGTGTTAATTTTCCTCGAACTATTTGACTCGATACACAAAGATTCATGTATATACGTGATACTGGTCACGGCGATATACCAAGTGACTTCACAATTACTTCGCAAAGTAAAAAAATTACCTCGTTGATGATTTCTGGAGCGTAAAATGTACATGGCTCAACCGGGCCATATTGATCATATCAAACAGGTCAATGCTGGTCGTGTATATAAACTAATTGACCTTAAAGGTCCTATTTCTCGTATCGATCTGTCCAAGCAAAGTGAGTTGGCTCCGGCGAGTATTACTAAAATTACCCGTGAACTCATTGAAGCTCACCTTATTCACGAAACGACGGTTCAAGAAGCCACGACTCGTGGGCGTCCTGCTGTCGGTCTGCAAACCAATAACGAAGGTTGGCAATTTTTGTCGATGCGTCTTGGTCGCGGATACTTGACGATCGCGCTCCATGAATTGGGCGGCGACGTGCTTATCGATACCAAGATTGATATCCATGAACGTGATCAAGACGATGTGCTTGCGCGTCTTCTCCATGAAATCGATGAGTTCTTCCAAACCTATGCCGAGCAACTCGACAGGGTGACGAGTATCGCTATCACACTGCCAGGTCTGGTGAATTCAGAGCAAGGTATTGTGTTGCAGATGCCGCACTATAACGTTGAAAACTTAGCGTTGGGGCCGGAGATCTACAAAGAAACCGGTTTGCCAGTTTTTATTGCCAATGATACCCGAGCGTGGGCATTAGCAGAAAAGCTGTTTGGTAACTCACAAGACAACGACAACTCTGTTCTTATCTCGATTCACCACGGTTTAGGTGCCGGGATCATTCTTGATGGTCGCGTTCTGCAAGGACGTCACGGTAACATCGGTGAGTTGGGGCATATCCAGATCGACAAGGAAGGCAAGCTTTGCCACTGTGGTAATCGAGGCTGTTTAGAAACGGTGGCGAGTTCTCAGGCAATCCGTGAGCAAGTCAAAGAGCGATTGGTAAATGGTGAAGAATCAACGCTAACGGTGTTTGAAGACGTCACTATTGAACAGATCTGTGCTGCCGCTGCTAATGGGGATCCGCTGGCTGTCGAAGTGATTGAACAGTTAGGCCGTTATCTAGGTTCTGCGATTGCGATTGTGATTAACCTGTTCAACCCAGAGAAAATCTTGGTGGGTGGTGTTATCAATCAGGCGAAGAGCGTGTTATACCCGGCGATTCAAAAGTGTATCGAAGAGCAGAGTCTATCGGTTTACCATAAAGACTTAGAGCTGGTGGAATCTCGTTTTTATAAGCAGGCAACCATGCCAGGTGCTGCGCTCATCAAGCAGGCCTTATACGATGGCCAACTGTTAATGAAAGTTATTGAAGGTTAACCCCTTTTTCTCGTCTTGTAGCCTTACCTTGAACCTTTCCATGTACTTAAGCTTTGTATAACATCATTTGTTGTACTTAGTTTAAGCATTCTGTGCATTGGCGCTTTGCTTTAACCTATTGAAGTAGGCTATTGTAGCCACAGTTATTATTTGTCACTAAGGTGTTGTATGTCTGGCGTTTTAAATTCGGTTGATCAGAGAACCAAACTGGTCGGTGAAAACCGTCTGGAACTCTTGTTATTCAGCTTAAATAGTCGTCAACTATTTGCGATTAACGTATTTAAAGTGAAAGAAGTCCTCAAAGTGCCAGTACTCACTCGCTTACCGGGCTCTCATCATCATATTACGGGTGTTGCGTCTTTACGTGGTGAATCGGTGCCTGTTATCGATTTACGCAGTGCCATTGGCTTTCCGCCATCTCGTGCGGAGTCTCAAGAGAGCAACCTGATTATTACGGAATACAACCGAACCGTACAAGGTTTCTTGGTTGGGCAAGTTCGTAATATCGTGAACACGACATGGACAGAAATCCAGCCGCCGCCAAAGACAACAGGCCGTGCAAACTACCTAACCGCTATTACGCATATTCAAGAAGAAGAGCAGCACAAGATCGTCGAGATCATCGATGTTGAGAAAGTGTTGGCTGAGATCATTGATTACGATGTCTCGATCTCTGAAGGCGTTTTAGATGAACAATTAGCTCAGGAGATGATAGGACGCAATGTGCTTATCGTTGATGACTCTTCAACAGCGCGTAACCAGATCAAAGGCACCTTGTCGCAGTTGGGTTTGAACATTATTGAGTGTTGTGATGGCTTAGAAGCACTGACCTTACTTAAGGGCTGGTGTGATGAAGGCAAAGACATCAATCAAGAAATATTGTTGATGATCACCGATGCTGAAATGCCTGAAATGGACGGCTACAAGCTGACACACGAAGTACGTACTGACCCAAGAATGCATGACCTATTCATCACGCTAAATACTTCATTAAGTGGAAGTTTTAATGAAGCTATGGTTGAGAAAGTAGGGTGTAACCGCTTTATTTCTAAGTTCCAGCCAGACCTCTTGGTTGAAGTGACTCAAGAGCGAATGCGTCAGATTTTATAATTAATGCTGCTGTACGGTTTGTTTTGAGTGACCTTATAGAAAACGCTTGCTAATATTCACGCAGCATATTTTTCTTAACGAAATATGCTCAACTACTAGCGTGATTTTTCACACACAATCTAAGGTAGTTCCTCTTAATGATATGGTTAACGTCTAAAGTCGTCATGACTTTGAGCTTATTACTGTATAGGGAATTTAAGAAAAGACGTACGGAAGCTGAAGTTGAGTCATAACTCAACAACTGGAATTGAAGGGAAGCGGATGCTTCCCTTTTTCGTTTTTCTTTCTCTCTTTTCTTTAGCCAATGATCGATTGAGAACAGTTGGTACTTCGCTAATGAAAATCCCGAGATTTGGTTTTCAAGCCAACAATTTCATCGGTAATATCGATAAGTTTTCCCGCGATAACATGCACGACTTCACCTTCTTTTTCTAATATCCCTTGTACTTTTAACGCCTTGGCTGTGAGATAAGCTTGCTGTTGAGCGCGTGCGGTTGCTCCCCATACCACGACATTAATATTGCCAGTGCTATCTTCCAGCGTAACAAAGGTGACACCTGCCGCGGTGCCGGGAGATTGTTTACCTGTGACTAATCCGACAACGGTGACCATAGATTTGTGTCTTTGCTGTATTAAATCTTTCATGTGTGTGAATCGACCTAATCGTCCTGCTTCTTCGAGCAAAGTGATGGGGTGCTTGTTCAATGAAATTCCGACACTGGTGAAGTCTTCGAGTAGATCTTGCATCTCATTGGGCTTGTGCAGTACATGTTCGTCATGTCCTGCCTCAGCATCGTCATAGGCTTGGCTAAACAGAGGTAAATCCGACGCCGAGTCCATGATCGCCCAGCGAGTCTGGAAGCGGTCTCCAGAAACGTTATGTAGCGCATTGGCCGATGCCAGTAGCTCGATATCTTTCTTATTCATCGATAACTGTTTCACCTGACTAGGGTGGCGATAACCGGATGGTGGACGATTGGCGAGCACGCTTTGAATTCCATGCTCGCTGAATCCTTTGATTTGTCGCAGCCCTAAGCGAATCGCTAGACCATTCTGATGAGGGGCAACCGTGTGGTCGTTTTGAGAAGCGTTCACACATACCGGAAGTATCACCACATTGTGTCGTTGTGCGTCTTGTACCAACTGTGAAGGGCTATAAAACCCCATCGGTTGGCTATTCAACAGAGAAGCGTAGAAGCACTCTGGGTAGTAGCATTTCAACCAAGCGGAGCAATACGCTAACACCGCAAACGAAGCGGAGTGGCTTTCAGGAAAACCGTACTCGCCAAAGCCGCATATCTGTTTAAAGATCTGCTCAGCAAACTCTGTCTCATAGCCGCGCTTTTGCATTCCTTCGATGAGTTTGTTTTTAAACTTAAAGACGTTGCCATTTTTCTTCCAAGCGGCCATTGCCCGTCTGAGTTGATCTGCTTCTCCGCCTGTGAACCCTGCAGCGACCATCGCGAGTTTGATCACTTGCTCTTGGAATATCGGTACACCTAAGGTGCGCGACAGTACTGATTCCACGTCTTTAGATGGATAACTGATTGGCTCAATACCATCTCGACGCTTGAGAAACGGATGCACCATATCACCCTGAATAGGGCCTGGGCGTACGATAGCGATTTGAATCACCAAGTCGTAATAAGTCTTCGGTTTAAGCCTTGGCAGCATGCTCATTTGTGCGCGTGACTCAATTTGGAATATCCCGACTGTGTCTGCTCGCTGAATCATGCCGTAAACCTGAGGATCGTCCTTAAGGCGAGTGATCTCAGCAATGGTCAGTGATCGCCCGTGAATACGTTTGATCAGGTCGAAACATTTACGAATCGCAGAGAGCATACCCAACGCGAGCACATCAACTTTCAGCAAGCCTAAGGTTTCTAGATCATCCTTATCCCATTGGATAATGGTTCGATCGTGCATCGCTGCATTTTCGACGGGAACCAGCTCATACAAAGGCCCTGAGGATATGACAAAGCCACCGACATGTTGAGATAAGTGACGTGGGAAGCCGATAATCTCATTAACCAAGTGGATAAACTGCTGCCCCTTCAAAGAATCAGGTTGTAGCCCTAATTGAGTGAGCTGAGCCTGCCAACCTAAGCTTTTGTCCCTGCGATTGGTGTTCTTGATGAAGTAGTCGAGCTGAGTTTCTTGTAGCCCTAATGCTTTCCCCACATCTCTCACCGCACTTTTGAAGCGATAAGAGATGACTGTTGCAGCAAGTGCAGCCCGTTCTCTACCGTATTTTTTATAGATGTATTGGATGACTTCTTCACGACGTTCGTGTTCAAAATCGACATCAATATCAGGCGGCTCATCGCGCTCTTTACTGATGAAACGCTCAAACAGCACCGAGATCTGTCTTGGGTCGACAGAGGTGATTTCTAAGCAGTAACAGACCACGGAATTGGCCGCTGAACCTCGACCTTGGTAAAGAATGCCTTGGCTTTTGGCAAACATCACGATGTCATGAATGGTGAGAAAAAAGAAAGGGTAGTCAAGCTCGTCAATTAATCCCAATTCTTTATCTATGATTTGTTGGATGTCGTTAGGTACACCTTGTGGGAAGCGAGTCTGTTTTCCTTTTTCGACCAACATGCGCAGATAACTCATGGGTGTCTCCCCTTGAGGAATCAGCTCACTGGGATATTCGTATCGCAAGCTATTTAAATCAAATTCACACAGCTCAGCGATACGGTTGCTCTCTTCTAGCCACTCCGCTTTGAAGATATGAGAGAGCTTATTGATACTCCGTAAACAGCGCTCGGCATTAGCGAGTAAGTGACTGCCCACTTCGGTAATGGGCTTTTGGTACTTTATCGCAGTGAGTGAGTGCTGCAAGGGTAAGCGGTTAGCATTGTGCATTAGCACGCCACCACAAGCTGTTATCGGCAGTTGATGATGTTGTGACAGCTCAACGCAGTAATCTGTGTACTGCTGGTCGGTTTGCTTTAGGTGTCTTTGTAAGCCGATCCAAAGCCGACCTGAATGGTGCTGAGATAGCCATTGCCCCCAGTGCGCGTCTTCATTTTTCTGTTGAGGAAGCCAAAGAATAAAGCAGTGCTTAGCCGACATGATATCCCACTCAGAGAGCTGATAATGTCCCTTACTGCTACGACGTCTCGCGTTGGTAATTATACGGCACAGCTCGGCGTAGGCTTGTCTGTTTGGGCATATCAAGATCACTTGGCACTCTTCATTTAACCAAAACATGCTCCCGACAATTTGCTTGAGTGACAGTTTATGTTGCTTGATTGCAGAGTGAACCTTAACGATGCCCGCGACTGAGCACTCATCAGTAACCGCGAGTGCTTTGTAACGTAAGAAGTCGGCCTGTAAAACAAGCTCTTCCGCATGCGAAGCTCCCTCTAGAAAGGAGTAATTACTTTGACAGAAAAGCTCTGAGTATTGCTGAGACATAACGTAATCTCACTTAACCATTGCGAGTGAACATGATTGAAAAGGGACGCTGAAATTGAATAAGTAGAACGGAGGAGCTAACAAAGTTTCTTGCTGACTTACGTTCTTACCGACTAGCTAAATAAGCCGTGCAAAAACCACTGTTTATCTGGCGTTTTAAATATCCAGAGCCACCGACCGTTTTCGCTGTGAGCAATAAAGTAGTCACGAATGACCTTCTCTCCGTCCCACCAGCCAGACACAATGCGCTCTGGGCCTTGAGATAAGGTGACGCTTTCGGTTAAGGCTTCGGGCTCTGGCAGTAAAATACTGGGCCTGAGCCGCTGTTGAACGACGCTGAGAGCAGTGGTTTGTTGCTCGCTCCTTGAGGGCGCTTGCCTTTTTGTCACAGACTTACTCAGTGTTGGGAGCGAATACTGATTGGCCTTTTCTGGCCTTGGGTCGTGCTGTATTTTTGGTGTTTGAATACAGGCTTGTCCAAGCTTTGCTTGCAGTAGTGAGAGCAAATCTAACGCGGCAAGTGTTCCGGTATTACCATCAAAAAGATCATGGTAGGCCATTTGGGGTTCTCCATGACGAACCAAGCTGAGGGTCAGTCCTTGAACCGGTGCGGTGAGCTTGAGTGACTCTAAGGTGAGATGAGTAAGGTTCGCCCATTTTTCAGCAAGGTAATCACCTTGTGCCGAATAAAAAGAGACAGGGTGATCGTCTTTATCTCTTAGGTGTAAAGTCAGAGTTAACTCGAAAGCCACTCGATCGCGTAGCTTCAAAAAACATTCGAGTTGATTCAGTAATTTCAGCAACGGCTTTTCGATAAATAGGATGTTTTCAATATCAAACAATAGCTCCAAATATTGCTGGAAATTCTCTGGTGGATGATAGAAATCAATCGGGTGCTTGAACTGGCCGTTAAGGCGCCCGACATAATTCACCAAGTCGATATCAAAGCGGCGTGCGACCTCTTGCAAAGGCTGCTTTAATAAGTCTTCAACGGTATTGATACCGACACGGTTCAGGCGTTCCACTTGCTTGGTCGGTAGCTCACTGGAAATTAATGCTTGTTGATTGACCCAAGTTTTCATCTGCTCAATATTGTTTGTTGCTTGGTTGATCGCTTGCTTACCCAAAAGGATCGCAGAAAGCGGCGAATAACCCGTAGCGAAGCTGAACTGGATATTGAGCGTTTCTAAGTGGCTTTTGAGCTCATGCCAGTAGTTATCTAGCCCGTCGTAAAGTGACAGCATGTTAGAGGCTTTAATCAACAAACCATTAGGTGGCAATAACGCCATGTCGGAAGTGACCAGATACGCCCATTGAGCGATCTCTTTGAGCTTACTTTTCTCCAGTTCAATACTGTAAGGGTGGACGTGTAAGTTGTGACACAGCGCCGCCGCAGATCCTAAGCCCGTACCAAGTGAAATTCCCGATTGCAACGCAACTGGGTTTGCTTGCAGTACTCGGTGATCTTTTTCATCCACGATGATAATGGGTTGTTCGCGTGAGTCTTCGCTCGAACCCAATTCATTAGAGTTAAACAAGGTATCCAACTGCAGGGACGGAAAGTGCAGATAAAGCCACAACATACGCTAGCCTTGCTTCGCAATAGGAAAAGCCAGCACAGTGTTACCTGACAAAGCACGATCTAAATTGTCTTCATGAATGACGTTCTCTGTGAGTAACGGCCAGTTGTGTGTCATGTCTAGAATAAAGCCGCCATACGACCAACTGCCTTTTCTTTTTGTTACCTCTACCTTCAATCCTTGGGCGTGAGAAGACAGCTTCATGCTTAAAGAAACAGGTAGGGATAGTTGATTATGGCTGGTGGCTTTAAAGTGAAACTGCAGGCACTTACCGGTTTCGCTTGCTGCTTGTAAGCGCTTGGTTTGGTGTATTTCTAGATCGGCTCCCCATAGCAATACAGAGTGACAAGCACCGCTTTTGAGGCACTGCTCAGCCGCCCACAACGCATCGAGATCGCGTTGAGGCTGGATAACAAGAATATTCTCTAATTCAATGCCTTGGCCGCTAAAAAACTCGGCACAGATCTTCCCTGGCGGATTAATGAATATGGCCAGTTTTTGCGAGTTTTGTTGAGATAAATAGGGCGTAAGGAGGCGAAGCTCGCCGATCCCTTGTTGTGATTCAACTTCAATAACGCCGTGCGTCGGGAAGCCGCCATCAAGCTGTTTATCCAGTTGAGGATAGCCTGTTGAAGTGGTGCTTCCTTGCGTTGTTGATTGTAACCCTTTCCAGATTAGCTGGCGGTCTTGTAAGTTTTTTATTAGTTCATGCATAATTAAATACCTGTATATTTATACAGTATATTTAACAATGAAAAAGATGCAAAGCAAAATGACGAAAATTAGGGGAATAATACCAATCACAGTAAGTAAGTGATCATAAATAGCGCAGGAAAAATGCTTGAGAACAAGGCAGAAATTTTCGATAAGTAGTTATTCTACAATCAAAATTTCTAACGCCGTTATCGAGTGTTTTAACAAGCTAGGATGACCAGTTATTTACTACGATTGGTATCAGTGTTAGTTGATTGATTTAGATACAAAAAAAGCCGCTATGGAAGCGACTTTTTACTATTGGTCAATGATATCAGTTACTTAGGTTGAGCATCGATACATTGGCCATTAATGTCTGTCACACTTGGGTTCATTAAGTGTAGGTACAGTGGGATGATGTCGAGTGGCGTTTTTAGCTTATTCGCATCTTCTCCTGGGTACGCTTTTGCACGCATACGTGTTTGAGTGCCGCCTGGATTGATTGCGTTAACACGGATGTTCGTGTCTTCAAGCTCGTCCGCTAGGATTTGCATCATACCTTCGGTAGCAAACTTAGAAATTGCGTAAGTGCCCCAGAATGCACGGCCAGAGTGACCAACCGTTGAAGAGGTAAATACGATACGACCCGCTTCTGCTTTCTTAAGTGCAGGTAGCAGAGCTTGAGTCATCAAGAACTCAGACTTCACATTGATCTGCATAACATCATCAAAGGTTTCTTCATCAATCTGCTCAAACGGGCTCAGAGTGCCAAGAACGCCAGCATTATGAAGTAGGCCGTCTAAACGACCGAACTGTGATTGAATGGTTTCAGCCATATCAACGTAGTTCTGCTTTGTCGCACCTTTTAAATCCAATGGGATAATTGCAGGCTGCGGGTAACCAGCGCTTTCGATTTCATCGTAAATGAATTCTAGGTTTTTAACATTGCGGCCTAACAGAATGACAGTTGCGCCATGTTGAGCGAAGCTTAGTGCAGCTTGGCGACCAATGCCAGCACCGGCACCTGTAACCAAAATTACTTTATCTTTGAGGGCATCTGTAGAGATTGGGTAATCCACTGTGCTTATCCTTCTTTCTTTTATTATGTTCGTCATTCCATTGATGTTTAATCACACAGATAACCGCAGGAATGATGAGAAATTCTTGGTAATCGTGACAAGATGGTTACAATACACTAATTCATACAATAGGGGATATGACATTGGAATTTTTGTTGGACTACGGCTTGTTTTTAGCCAAGATTGCGACCGTTGTAATCGCCATCATTGCAATTTTAGTCATTGCTAAATCTGTGGGTGGAAAATCAAGCGCGATTAAAGGTGAGCTGGAAATCACGAACCTATCTGAACACCATAAACAGACGATTGAACAATTAGAGCACCATCTACACGATGATGCTTTCATCAAAGCCCGTGATAAAGCAGAAAAGAAAGCGGAAAAAGAGAAAGTAAAATCACGCGGTAAAGAAGTGAAGAAAGCAGCGAAAGAGGGTGAGCTTGATAGCAAGCGTGAACCACATCTATTCGTTCTTGATTTTAACGGCAGCATTGATGCGAAAGAAGTGGCTTCATTACGTGAAGAGGTAACGGCGGTTCTGGCTGTGGCTCGTGAAGGTGATGAAGTATTGCTGAAACTTGAGTCTGGCGGTGGCATGGTTCACGGCTATGGTTTAGCGTCTTCTCAACTTGATCGTATCAAAGCGGCAGGTTTGCCTCTGACTATCTCGGTAGACAAAGTAGCAGCAAGCGGTGGTTACATGATGGCATGTATCGCAGACAAAATTGTATCTGCACCGTTTGCTATTGTTGGCTCTATTGGTGTTATCGCTCAACTGCCAAACTTCAATAAACTGCTTAAAAAGCACGACATTGAGTTTGAACAGCTAACTGCGGGTGAGTACAAGCGCACACTGACTATGTTTGGTGAGAACAGCGATAAAGCACGTGAGAAGTTCAAAGAAGAGCTAGAAGAGACACACGGCTTATTCAAAGACTTCATTCGTGACCATCGTCCAGCGCTAGACCTTGATAAGGTTGCAACGGGTGAGCACTGGTTTGGTACACAAGCACATGAACTTGGGCTGGTGGATGAGATCCGTACTTCTGATGACTTAGTTGTTGAAGCATGCAAAGACAAGACGGTTCTAGCGATTCACTATGTACAGAAGAAAAAGCTGTCAGACAAGCTAGCTGGCGTGGCAGGTAAATCTGCAGACAGCGTGCTGATGAAGCTGATTGAACGCGGTCAAAAGCCGATTGTTTAAGCTTATTTAGTTCGAGCCTTAAAAAGAAAGCGCATAAGTCATCAGACTTATGCGCTTTTTTATTGCTCCACTTCCGAGCGGGTGACCACTATGTTGTAGGGGGAGCGGAGTTTTATACCCATAATCTACTTACTATGAGGGTATTAAATCTTGGCTCCATAGTCATTGCGTTTCGGACAAGTCGTCAGGATTTCTCGATGACCCGTGTCTTTGAGCTCTTCCAAAATCACATCAAAGCCCCACAAGCGATAGAGATGCTTCATCACTTCGTCGTAGCCTTTATCAAGCGGGATGCGGTCGTGAGGCACATATTGCAGTGTCATTGAGCGGTCACCACGAACATCGACATTAAACACCTGAATGTTTGGTTCAAGGTTACTTAGGTTGTATTGCGCCGCAAGCTTCTCACGAATCAGGCGATAGCCCGGATCATCATGAATAGCACTCACCTCAATGGTATTTTTACGGTCGTCGTCGAGTACAGAGAACAGCTTAAAGTCTCGAATGATTTTTGGAGAAAGGTATTGGCTGATGAAACTTTCATCTTTGAAGTTGTGCATCGCAAAGTGCACCGCTTCTAACCAATCACTTCCGGCTAACTCAGGGAACCACTCTCTATCTTCATCGGTTGGCTCTTCACAGATGCGTCGGATGTCTCTAAACATCGCAAAGCCAAGCGCATAAGGGTTTATCCCGCTGAAATAAGGACTGTTGTAGGCAGGTTGTGCGACGACACTGGTATGGCTGTGTAGGAATTCTAAGATGAACTTATCACTCACCAAGCCTTCGTCGTAAAGGTGGTTAAGAATGGTGTAATGCCAGAAGGTTGCCCATCCTTCGTTCATCACTTGAGTTTGTTTTTGAGGGTAGAAGTATTGGCTCACTTTGCGAACGATGCGAACACACTCTCGTTGCCAAGGTTCAAGCAGTGGTGCGTTCTTCTCGATAAAGTAGAGAATGTTTTCTTGAGGCTCGCTAGGAAAGCGGATCTTGGTCTCTTCTTCCTTACTTTTATTTTGAGGAACGGTTCGCCATAGCTCATTCACTTGAGATTGCAGATAAGCTTCGCGTTCTTCTTGTCTTGCTGTCTCTTCTGCAATGGAAATCTTCTCAGGGCGTTTGTATCGGTCTACGCCGTAATTCATCAGTGCGTGACAAGAATCAAGGAGCTGCTCGACTTCAGCAACACCATATTTCTCTTCACAACCACTGATGTACTTCTTAGCAAACAACAAGTAATCGATGATGGAACTGGCATCGGTCCATGTTTGGAACAGGTAGTTGCCTTTAAAGAAAGAGTTGTGGCCATAACAAGCGTGAGCCATTACCAGCGCCTGCATTGTGACCGTGTTCTCTTCCATCAGGTAAGCGATACAAGGATCGGAGTTGATTACGATTTCGTATGCCAAGCCCATTTGGCCATGCTTGTAGTTTTGCTCGGTTTGAATGAATTTCTTACCAAAAGACCAGTGGTTGTAATTGATAGGCATACCAATGCTCGAGTAGGCATCCATCATCTGTTCTGAAGTAATCACTTCAATCTGGTTTGGGTAAGTATCTAAACGGTAATGCTGCGCAACACGTTTGATTTCTACGTGGTATTTCTCCAAGAGGTTGAACGTCCAATCTGGACCATCAGGCAGCATCTTGTCGTTTTTCTTTTTTGCAGCTTTGTTTTTCTCTGCAACGTTTGATTTCGCTGTCATGGCAAACTCCCTTACGCTGTCTCTTTTTGGAACAGTTCTCTAAACACAGGAAAAATATCATCCACCGTTTTAATGTTTTTCATGGCGAAGTTGTCAAAGCTACTCTCGAGTTTTTCGTATTCGTGCCAAAGTGTTTGATGAGAGCGGCGTGTTATTTCGATGTAAGAGTAATATTGGCAAGTTGGCAGAAGCGTATTGACCAGTAACTCTTTACAGCGAGGAGAGTCATCAGCCCAGTTATCGCCATCAGAGGCTTGTGCTGCATAGATGTTCCACTCATTAGCAGGGTAGCGGTCTGCGACAATTTCCTTCATCAGTTTCAGTGCGCTTGAAACAATGGTGCCACCCGTTTCTTGTGAGTAGAAAAACTCATGTTCGTCGACCTCTTTAGCCTGAGTATGGTGACGAATAAACACAACATCGACGTTTTCGTAGGTGCGATTTAAGAACAGATACAGAAGAACATAAAAGCGCTTCGCAATATCTTTTGTGGCCTGATCCATAGAGCCCGATACATCCATTAGACAGAACATCACGGCTTGGCTAGATGGAATAGGGCGCTTCTCGTAGTTTTTAAAACGTAAGTCGAAGGTGTCAATGAACGGCACGCTTTCAATCTTTTTACGTAACTCGGCAATCTCTTCTTTGAGGCGACCTTCCTCAAAAGGTTGTGCCGGCTCCGTCATTTTAACTTGGTCAAGCTGTTCCATCAGTAGGTTAAGCTCGCGCTTTTTACCTGCTGTCATCGCGGTTCTACGAGCTAGAGATTGCTGTAGTGAACGAACGATAGCGATGTTGGATGGAATCCCCGCGCTTTGGTAACCAGAGCGGTGAGTTTTCCATTCGGTGATTTTGTTGACCTGATTTTTCTCTAGATTAGGTAGAGCTAAATCTTCAAAGAGAATATCAAGATACTCATCTTTTGAAATTTGGAAGGTAAATTCATCTTGGCCTTCGCCATCAGGGCTTGCGTCGCCTTGGCCTGAGCCACCACCTTGACCACCACCTTTAGGGCGTTCGATTTTATCGCCAGTGATGAACTGATCATTACCTGGGTGAACGCGCTCTCTTACGCCGCCTTGACCTTGGTGAAAGTTCGGCTCTTTGATGTCTTTATGGGGAATAGTGACGTCTTCACCTGTTTCTGTATTGGTGATTGAGCGTCGGTTAACTGCATCGGCCACAGATTCTTTGATTTGCTCTTTATGGCGTCGTAAGAAACGCTGTCTATTCACAGCACTCTTATTTTTGCCATTGAGCCTCCGATCGATAAATTGTGCCATAAGAACTCCCTCTCAGCTGATGTCGCGATCCTACTTTTTATTCGGGTATAAGAGTTATTGATTTACTAAGGTATAAAAGTTATTGGTTTATACGAGCTGCTCAGTTGAGCAGCTCAATACCGTTTAGTTATGAGGATTTACGAACTCTTAGGTACCACTCAGATAGCAGTCTCACTTGCTTCTCGGTGTAGCCTTTTTCCATCATACGAGCAACGAAGTCGTCATGTTTTTTCTGATCATCCGTTGAGGTCTTAGCATTGAACGAAATAACAGGAAGTAGCTCTTCTGTGTTAGAGAACATTTTCTTCTCAATCACAGTGCGCAGTTTCTCGTAGCTCGTCCACACTGGGTTTTGACCGTTATTGTTGGCTTTGGCACGAAGCACAAAGTTCACAATCTCATTTCGGAAGTCTTTAGGGTTACTGATACCGGCTGTCTTCTCGATTTTCTCTAGTTCACCATTCAGAGAAGCACGGTCAAATAGTTGGCCTGTTTCTGGGTCGCGGTACTCTTGGTCTTGAATCCAGAAATCTGCGTAGGTGACATAGCGGTCGAAGATATTCTGACCGTACTCAGAGTAAGACTCTAGATAAGCGGTTTGAATTTCTTTACCGATGAACTCTACGTAGCGTGGCACTAGGTATCCTTTCAAGAACTCTAGGTACTTCTCGGCGGTCTCTTGAGGGAACTGCTCCCGTTCGATTTGCTGCTCAATAACGTAGAACAAGTGCACAGGGTTCGCAGCCACTTCGGCTTGGTCGAAGTTAAACACACGAGACAGGATCTTAAAGGCGAAACGCGTTGATAGCCCAGACATGCCTTCGTCAACGCCAGCATAATCTCGGTACTCTTGGTAGCTCTTCGCTTTTGGATCGGTGTCTTTTAGAGTCTCACCATCGTAAACACGCATCTTAGAGAATAGAGATGAGTTTTCAGGCTCTTTTAGTCTCGAAAGAATGCTGAATTGCGATAGCAGATCGAGTGTGCTTGGTGAGCAAGGCGCTTGGGATAGCTCACTGTGCTCAAGCAGTTTCTTGTAGATCTTAACTTCTTCAGACACACGCAGACAGTAAGGGACTTTTACAATGTACACACGGTCGAGGAATGCTTCGTTGTTTTTGTTGTTACGGAAGGTCTGCCACTCAGATTCGTTCGAGTGAGCGAGAATCATACCGTCAAATGGCAGTGCAGAAAGCCCTTCGGTACCGTTGAAGTTACCTTCTTGTGTTGCCGTAAGTAGAGGGTGTAATACTTTGATTGGCGCTTTGAACATCTCCACGAATTCCATCACACCTTGGTTGGCTTTACAAAGCGCACCAGAGTAGCTGTAGGCATCAGGATCATCTTGAGAGAAGTGTTCAAGTTTACGAATATCAACTTTACCAACCAGAGACGAGATATCTTGGTTGTTTTCATCACCTGGCTCCGTTTTCGCGATCGCAACTTGATCGAGAATAGAAGGGCGCAGTTTGATGACTTTGAATTTGGAAATATCACCGCCAAAATCGTGCAGACGTTTCGCTGCCCACGGAGACATAATTGAGCGAAGATAGCGTTTCTCAATGCCATATTCATTCTTCAATAAGTCGCCGTCTTCGTTAACGTCGAATAGACAGAATGGGTGATCGTTTACTGGGCTTCGTTCACCGTCAGCAGACAATACATAGATTGGTAGTTTCTGCATCAGGGCTTTGAGTTTTTCAGCGAGAGAAGATTTACCACCGCCCACAGGGCCAAGTAGGTAAAGGATTTGTTTACGTTCTTCTAAACCTTGCGCAGCATGTTTTAAGTAAGAAACAATCTGTTCAATCGCATCTTCCATACCGTAGAAATCTTTAAATTCGCTGTAGCGTGAGATGACACGGTTCGAGAAAATACGACTCAGTTGAGGGTCTTGAGCAGTGTCAATAACCTCTGGTTCGCCAATGGCTAGTAATAAGCGCTCGGCAGCATTAGCGTAAGCACTTTTATCGTCTTTACACAGCCCTAAGAACTCCTGCAATGTCAGCTCTTCTTCCTTGGCTGCTTCATAACGTGATTGATAGTGGTCAAAGATACTCATAGTCACATTCCCCTTGTTAACCAGTCAAAACTGACGAGCGATTGAAAAATAGGCTCTCCCTACATTTTAAGGTTAGACCCGCTTCCACAATTTTGCTTAACAATTATGTATTTATTTACAATTTTGCGTGTGAAAAACGTGGCGAGCGCAATAGGCAACTTGAGGCGCGTAGAATCAAATTATTTTACATTCGAGGGGATCTGGCCGTTTGTTTTGAGATTTTAGGTCGCTTAACAATACTCACAATGGATTTATGTGCATTAGATGTATAACTGGGCTCTATTGATATTTGGAATGGAGTACCATATAATGCGCGAAGTTATCAAAAATTGCTCAATAAATAGGTAGATGTAGTGAAGAATAATGGGTTCAAAATAGTGGCTATCTGTATGTTACGCCAAATGTTCGAGTAACTGGTGGCGTTCGTTATACCAACCTTGAAGGTGATATAGAGAATAGCCCAATACTTGAAAGTGGTATCAACATGGCCGCGAACGTTGGTGTTGCTTACGTTT
Source organism: Vibrio sp. 1F255 (assembly GCF_041439145.1). Classification (NCBI taxonomy): domain Bacteria; kingdom Pseudomonadati; phylum Pseudomonadota; class Gammaproteobacteria; order Vibrionales; family Vibrionaceae; genus Vibrio; species Vibrio sp. 1F255. The sequence continues at coordinate 98,012 of NZ_JBGONQ010000009.1, forward strand.
TCTAGTTGCTTTGGTTTTTCTCTTTGTGTGCGAACATTAAAAAAAGGGTTACTCATGATGAGTAACCCTTTTTCTTGAAACTTTTTAAAAGTTATCGCTGATCTATTAACGAATTAAGCGCTAAAGATTTGAGATAGCTCTGTCGCACATAGGTGGTACTGACGAGGGCAGTTGCGCCATGTTGTTAGCATGCGACGGTACTTCTCTAGCATTGGCATCTGGCTATTGAAGTGGTGATCGGCTTTGTCGAATTGAGGGTAAAGACCTTCAGAATCAACAAGGAAACGCACGTAGTGTACGATCTGCGCTTCAGAAGCGATATCAAAACCTAAGAACTGCAGGCGACGTTGGTCTACTTCAGCACGCTCTTGCTCTGCAAGCATTTTGTTCGACTCTTGCATTGCATGGTACATCTCCATGATGTCGATAATTTCGCGACATTCTGCTTCAGTCAAACAACCAAACTCTTTGTTAAGCTCACGCATTTGGAGTTCGTAACCACGTTCTACAATCGTTTGTAGACGTTGGTATTTAGCGGAGTTCTCAGGATCCATTTGAGACATTAGGTAGTATTGATTTGATAGAATTAGACGCTGAGCATTGGTCATTTCCATGGGAGGAGCCTCACTAAAAAACTAAATGTTGTATTCTTTTGTTGCAGTAAGAGTAACAGCATTCCTACGAGTGGAAACATGATCTCAACACGGATTTAATATGATTTTTTGAATTGATAAACAAAAGTTGTAAAGAAAAGTGAAAGGATTGTTTTGATACCAATCACAGTAAGTAAGTGCTCATAAATAGCGCAGGAAAAAGGTTTAAGAACAAGGCAGACATTTTCGATAAGTAGTTATTCTACAATCAAAATTTCTAACGCAGTTATTGAGCGTTTTAACCAGCTAGGATGACCAGTTATTTACTACGGTTGGTATAATCATAAAAGAAAACGCCCCAATCGAAATTGAGGCGCTTGAAATCACTATGAACGTCAGTCTAGATTAGTATTTTACGTTTGAATGGTACTGGCTAAGAACAGCAACAATCTCGTCCATTTTCTCTTTGCTTGGCGGGTTTGTACCTTCAAGAGGGTAGTCAAAACCAAGTGCTTCCCACTTATGTGCACCAAGCTTATGGTATGGAAGCAGTTCTACTTTCTCGATGTTATCCATGTCTTTGATGAATTCGCCTAGCAGATGAGCATCTTCAGGTGTGTCCGTGTAGCCAGGGACAATCACATAACGAATCCACGTCTTCTTACCGATTTTGTGTAAGTAGCGTGCGAAATCCAGAGTACGTCTGTTTGATACACCAATGAAATCGTGGTGAATCTCATCTCGCATGTGCTTAAGATCCAACATAACTAGATCAGAGGCTTCTAGGACTTCATCAACCACTTCAGTGTGCTTACGAATGTAGCCATTAGTATCAAGACAAGTGTGGATGCCTTCAGCTTGAGCTGCGCGGAAAAAGTCACGAACAAACTCAGGTTGTAGCATCGCTTCACCACCAGAACAGGTGATACCACCGCCCGATGCTTTCATGAAATGACGGTATGATTTTGCTTCGTTGATGATCTCTTCGACCGTTACTTCCTTTCCGTCATGAAGATCCCATGTATCACGGTTATGACAGTACATACAACGCATTAAGCAGCCTTGAAGAAACACAATAAAGCGGATACCAGGGCCATCGACAGTACCACAAGATTCGAATGAGTGAATGCGACCAGTTGTAGACATGAGCTATTCTCGTAGAGGAATTTATACCGTTTATTTTATTACAAAAACGGTACATAAAATAGGGTCAAATGGTAACGAGACCTTTAAAAATAAAGGCAACCACCTGTGAAGATGATTGCCTTTATTAAACTTGAAAAGTAAAGGACGAAAGCCCTTACTGGTGGCTAGAAGAAAGCAAACATTGTGATACCGCCAGTGGTGTACACTGACTCTTTCGCTTCTTCGTAATCCGGTGTTTTTGCGGTTAGCGCGAAAGAGGCACCAACGTATCGGTTATACCAAGCGACACCCAATACAGCAGTTGCTTGAATGTTCTCTAAAGTCACATCGTAGATCGCTGGATCTTCGTTGTTTTTATTAGCGTACTCATCAACACCTGAGCGATCGCCTTCGATAGTCAGGTCGTTGAATCGGTAGCGACCTTCGAGGCCTGCATAGGTAAACCAACCAGCGTTTGATGCGCCGATCATGCCCGGTTTGAATGGGTTTTCTGTGGTGATGTTAGCTGCACCAAAGTTACCGCCTAAGTCTGTACCCCAACGAAACATGAAGCCCGTTGAAATGTCACTTCTAAAGTTACCGACGTTGATTTCAGAAACGTTAGAGATTTCGTAGTCAGTATTCGCAAGAGCTTGATTACGCATTAGGTTGAAATGGCTTAGGTAACCAACGCTTCCCGCCCATTCATCATCGACTTGGTATTCCCAACCCATCGGCTCATCCGACTTAGTGATTGAGTGAACCAGCTTTTGAGCATCTTCAGACAGTGCACGTTCGCCCGTAGTACCAAACGTGATATTAAAACGCTGGGCTTGCTGTGGGTTTAAGCTGATGTAATTGAATTCAGTGTGAAGGTAACCTGCGTATGGGCGATCATTAGGCGATGGCGTTTCTAACTCAATGTCAGAAGGCGTATACATCTTGTGGCCAATGGTGATTTCCCACTTGTCTAGAGAGCTTGCGCCCCAGTAGGAAAGACTCAATGGTTTTACCCAGTTATATGGCGTAATACTTGATGATGTGTAACCCAGAAATAAGCCGTTGGTATAGTCTTGGTCGACACCAAAAATACCATCATTATCTAAAGCAAAAGTTAACGTAGAACGCTCAGAGGCTAAAGATGAGAAAGAGAGAAGAATCAGGGGTAAACAACGCAGGTATTTCATGGAGCAGTTACTCTTAAATTATGTACCGCGATATTACCGTAATTTGACAGAATTTGTGGAAAAAAAGTGAATGGCAGGGTGCTTTTTTGCTCAACCTAACATTTCGCGGGATAGGTGAGTGTAGTGCGATTTATTTCAGATATAAAAAAGCCCCGCACATTGGCGAGGCTAATATTATTTACTGTCTATTGAGCGTGAGCTTATAGAGACTCAGTAAATGTACGTGCGATTACGTCAGCTTGTTGCTCTGCAGTTAGAGAGTTAAAGCGAACAGCGTAACCAGATACACGGATTGTTAGCTGAGGGTATTTCTCAGGGTGCTTAACTGCGTCTTCAAGAGTTTCGCGGTTAAGAACGTTAACGTTAAGGTGTTGACCACCTTCAATGCCAGCTTCGTGGTGGAAGTAACCATCCATTAGGCCTGCAAGGTTAGCACGTTGGCTGTCTTGTTCTTTACCTAGTGCGTTTGGCACGATAGAGAACGTGTAAGAGATACCATCTTGTGCGTCAGCAAACGGTAGTTTACCTACAGACGTTAGTGATGCTACAGCACCTTTCTCATCACGACCGTGCATTGGGTTTGCACCAGGAGCGAAAGGAGCGCCAGCACGACGACCGTCTGGAGTGTTACCAGTTTTCTTACCGTATACAACGTTAGACGTGATAGTAAGAACTGACTGTGTAGGGATAGAGTTACGGTAAGTCTTAAGCTTACGGATCTTGTTCATGAACGTAGAAACTAGTTCACAAGCAATATCATCTACACGAGAGTCGTTGTTACCGTATTTAGGGTAATCGCCTTCGATTTCGAAGTCAGTTGCGATGCCATCTTCGTCACGGATTGGTTTAACAGTCGCGAACTTGATTGCAGATAGTGAGTCAGCTGCAACAGATAGACCAGCGATACCACAAGCCATAGTACGACGAACGTCACGGTCATGAAGAGCCATTAGAGACGCTTCGTAGCTGTACTTGTCGTGCATGTAGTGAATGCTGTTTAGTGCAGTCACGTATTGCTTAGCTAACCAGTCCATGAATGTGTCTAGGCGACCCATTACGTCATCGTAGTTAAGAACTTCGTCAGTGATCTTGTCTGAAACAGGACCAACTTGCATCTTAAGTTTCTCGTCCACACCGCCGTTGATTGCGTAAAGCATTGTTTTCGCAAGGTTAGCACGAGCACCGAAGAACTGCATTTGCTTACCAACGATCATTGGAGATACACAACAAGCGATAGCGTAATCATCAGACTCTAGGTCAGGACGCATTAGGTCATCATTTTCGTACTGGATAGAAGAAGTATCGATAGATACCTTCGCACAGAAACGCTTGAAGCCGTCAGGTAGTTGCTCAGACCAAAGAACAGTGATGTTTGGCTCTGGAGAAGGACCCATAGTGTATAGAGAGTTTAGGAAACGGAAGTTCGAACGCGTTACTAGCGTACGACCGTCGATACCCATACCACCCATAGACTCTGTTGCCCAGATTGGGTCGCCAGAGAATAGCTCATCGTACTCAGGAGTACGTAGGAAACGAACCATACGTAGCTTCATTACGAAGTGGTCGATCATTTCTTGTGCTTGTTCTTCAGTGATCTTGCCAGCAGCGATATCACGCTCGATGTAGATGTCTAGGAAAGTCGAAGTACGACCTAGAGACATTGCAGCACCGTTTTGAGATTTAACAGCAGCTAGGTAGCCGAAGTAAGTCCACTGGATAGCTTCTTGAGCTGTTTGAGCTGGCTCAGAGATATCGAAACCGTATTTCTCAGCCATTTGCTTGATTTGACCTAGAGCACGATGTTGCTCAGAGATCTCTTCACGCAGTTGCATTGTTTCTGCTAGGTTTTCACCGTTTTCGAATTGCTCTTGAAGAGAAGCAAATTGAGCTTGCTTGTCTTTCATTAGGAAATCAATACCGTAAAGTGCAACACGACGGTAGTCACCAATGATACGACCACGGCCGTAAGCATCAGGAAGACCAGTCAGAACACCAGACTTACGACATTTTAGGATATCAGGAGTGTAGATATCGAAAACGCCAGCATTGTGTGTTTTGCGGTATTCTGAGTAGATTTTTGAAACCATTGGGTCAAGAGTTTCACCGTATGCTTTACAAGAACCTTCAACCATACGCACACCACCGTTAGGGATGATTGCACGTTTTAGTGGCTTCTCAGTTTGTAGACCAACGATAGTCTCAAGATCTTTCTCAATGTAACCTGCATCGTGAGCAGTAATGGTAGAGATAACAGAAGTATCGAAATCTACAGGTGCTTTAGTTGCGTTTTCCTGTTTGATACCTTCCATTACCGAAGACCAAAGCTTGTTAGTTGCTTCAGTACCCTCAGAAACTAGGAAAGACTCGTCGCCTTCATACGGCGTGTAGTTCTTTTGAATGAAATCACGAACGTTTACTTCGCTTTGCCACTCACCTGCAGCAAAATCTTCCCAAGCTTTAGCAAATTGCTCTGCCATGACATACCTACCTTTTTAGTAGAAAAAATACGTACATTAACACTGTTGAGCCAGCGCCCCTCGTAAGGGTAGTACACTCTTATTAATAACAATATATATGAGCATATAAGCGTCATATGGTTATATATATTGTCACTACCTTTTATATGTTGTCTTTACTCTATGAATTCAAGACTACGCTAAAAAATTTCTGCAAACCTTAAACTAAATCAATAAATGCCAAAAAAAGTTGAAAAAATTTGAGTGGCAGGGGTTGCCACCCAAACTTTTTTTTAATCCTAATACTACTTTTGTGTAGTAAGGACCATTATAGCCAAGCTTTTAGGCCATATTGACTTTCTAGCATACCAACTGCAAGCATTGCTACTAGACAGATAACTAAAACGCCAACTGGGATAACAATCTTATCTACAAATGATAGACGCTTCGCACGCTCTTTATCACCAATTAGACCGTTATTATCTAGAAGCATAGTCAGTGCCCATGCTAATACTGGGTTAACAACCGCTGAACCGAAGATACAGATACCAGCTGCTTGAGAGTCTTTTGAATCTTTAACCATCTGCATACCCGCTTCAAGTAGAGGTAGAGATACACCTACAAGTAGCGCAACACGCATCACTGGTGGCCATACTGCTACGTCCATTGGGAAGCCAAGAATCGCAACAATAATACATAGAGAGCCAAGCAAGATTGCGCCGCCAGGAATTGGACGTTTCGCGATTGCTGCTGGGATCATGTAAGTACCCCAAGAAGATGTGATGTTACCACCACCTACTGCAGTACCGACCATTTGACGAACAGAACACATCGTCATTGTGTCATCTACGTCCATCAGAACTTTTTCAGAACGTTTAGGGTAGTTCAGCTCTTGGAAGATACGGTGACCTAGGAAGTCTGGTGACCACATTGCTACTGCAAGAATAGCGAACGGTAGCGAAGCGATGAAGTGCTCAACATTTGGCAAGCCAAGCATCCAACCTTCAGAAGTCGAACCCCACCAGTAAACTGGGTTTAGGTTTGGAATGCCCATTTCAGTTTCGAACACGATATCGAAACCAGCGCCTAATGCTAATGCAATAGCAAGGCCTGTAAACGCACAAACTGGAATAGCTAACCAACGCTTGTTCACTTTTGCTAAGAAAGCGTAGATAGCAATAGTAATAGCAAGAACGATAAGACCCACGTAACCCATGCTACCCGCTTCAACAGTAGAAGATTGAAGACCAACCGCCCATGCTTGAATTGAGTTGATTTGGCTCATGGTACCGGTTAAGCCTAAGAATATGAGCAAGCCACCTGCTGTACCTTCAGAAGTTAGGTTAACAAGTTTAGATCCGCCTTTTAGGAAACTTAGGATGAGACCGAACACACCGATCAGGATGGCCAATGCAAGAGGGTGAGCACCAGCGAGAGCGATGGTACCGATAAGAGGGATCATTGGGCCGTGGTTGCCGGCAAGGTTTGCTTTAGGGTTAAAGAAACCAGAAGCAAGGATACAAAACAGTAGTGCAGGAATAAGCATTTCTACACGAGCGACTTCAATTGCGAAGTCTTTACCTAGGTTTACGTGATCCCAAGCTTGAGTTAGGCCATCAGCCCACGACATCATTACTGCAGAGTACATCGCAATGATACCAATAGTACCAGCAAGTGCAGGAACAAGATCTTCAAGTTCAAAGCGGAAGTCACGACCTGGAAGGTTTAAACCGAAGCGGCGAGGCTTCATGATTTGAAGTTCGTGATCTAGATAATCTGAGCGGCTCTCAAATTCAGAAGCAGGACGGTGTAGCTCTTTATAGCTTTTCTCTTCTACTTCAGAGTTCGCATTATTGACAACGTCTGACATAGATTCCTCATATTTTTTGTTAGTAATTCTAAAATTGAATTCTATAAGTTCGCGTAATTGCGTAATTGCGTTATTTCTTAGTTATAACTCATTAACATTATGTTGCACGGTTTTGCTGTGCTTTATGCAGCTAAGTTAAAAGAAATGTTTGGCATTTTTAATGCCTTATTCTTTGCTGAGGAGTCTAACAAGCTTACCCTTTAGGGTGATTGATCTTGATCACTTTATGAGTATATGTGAAAGAAAGCTACAAAACGCAGCGATTCATTAACTTCCCATTGATGAATCGTGTAATTAGTTTTCACAAATTGACGTTTACCTATCTTCTTCGAGCCTTTGTCGTCATGGCTCGAGTTCAATACTCAATTCTTACTGAGTTATTTCACTATTACTTGCTTCCCAACTGTTCCGAGTGAAATGCTTACAATGTAATAACCTTAAAATAATTGTGCCTTACGGTGTGTATGTAGTGTTGAGCGTACAGATTATATTTTGCAGATCTCGGCGTATCTAAGTTCACAAAACTTGTTTTTCTTGTGAGACATCAAGCTACGTGAATCTCATTTTGATTAACTTTATTTAAACAATGTAAGGGGTGTAATTGCAGCTTATTGATAGAACTCATTCATTAAATTGAGGCGAAAACGCTACCTTTTGCATAATAAGTCAGAGTGAATCGCTATTTATTCCAATTTATCAGGTTAATAATTTGTTGCATGTTGTTTCGTGTGGTGCTAGTTTGTATCGCATGAAAAGGTCGGAGTACCTTGCATTTTCACAAACTTGGGAGAGAAAGCGCATGAAAGATGTACCAGCGCTGGATATAAAGGATCTACACAAAACGTTTGGTCAAAATGAAGTTTTAAAGGGAATTTCACTTTCTGCGCATAAAGGCGATGTTGTATCGATTATCGGATCTTCAGGGTCGGGTAAAAGTACTTTCCTTAGATGTATCAACCTTTTAGAGACACCAACTGCAGGCGAGATTTGGGTTAATGGCGAATTAATTCAAATGAAAAACAACCGCCAAGGCGTATCTGTTCCTGCTGATGAAAAACAAGTACAGCGAATCCGTTCTCGCTTAGCGATGGTTTTTCAAGGCTTCAATCTTTGGTCTCACCTGACCGTTCTCGAAAACGTTATCGAAGCGCCTGTTCACGTCTTAGGTGTACCTAAAGCACAAGCGATTGAAAATGCAGAGCTACTACTTAAAAAAGTAGGCTTGTATGAGCGCAAAGATTACTACCCAGGTCATTTATCCGGTGGACAACAACAACGAGCGGCAATTGCTCGAGCGTTAGCGGTTGATCCGGAAGTGATGCTGTTTGATGAGCCAACATCAGCACTTGACCCTGAGTTAGTAGGGGAAGTACTTGGTGTAATGCGAGATCTAGCAGAAGAAGGAAGAACCATGCTTGTGGTAACACATGAAATGGCTTTTGCTCGTGACGTATCAAACCATGTGATGTTCCTGCACCAAGGTCTAGTGGAAGAACAGGGCGATCCAGCTAAACTGTTTACGGAACCTGAATCTGAACGTTTACAACAATTTATCTCATCGATTTACTAATCAGAATTGAAACGCCGTTGCCAACGGTAAACAGCGACGGTGTGAACAATAAAACACAACAAGTAAGTTAATAAGCAACAACAAACACAATATTAAAACTAGCAAAACATAAAAACCTAAATCACAGGAGTAGGGATATGAAAAAGTGGTTATTAGTCGCGGCACTTGCTGCAACTGCTGCAACGGGCGTAGCTCAAGCAAAAGAATGGAAAACAGTACGCTTTGGTATTGAAGGTGCTTACCCTCCATTTAGCTGGACAGAAGCTGACGGGTCACTGAAAGGCTTCGATGTCGATATGGCTAACGCACTTTGTACTGAAATGCAGGTGCAGTGTAAGATCGTTGCACAAGACTGGGATGGTATCATTCCTTCTCTACTTGCTCGTAAATATGATGCGATCATCGCGGCAATGTCTATCACGGAAGAGCGTAAGAAAAAAATCGACTTCACTGGTAAATACGCACTTATCCCAAACAAGTTCATCGCTAAGAAAGGTGCAGGCCTTAACTTTGATGATCTAAGCGGTCAAAAGATTGCAGTTCAACGTGCAACAACTCACGATAAATACCTAACAGACAACTACGGCGATACAGTAGAGATCGTTCGTTACGGTTCATTCGACGAAGCTTACCTTGATCTAGCAAACGGTCGTGTTGCTGCTGTACTAGGTGATGCATCTGCTCTAGAAGAAGGCGTGCTGAACAAAGCTGGTGGTGAAGACTACGAGTTTGTTGGCCCATCACTAACTGATCCTAAGTGGTTCGGCGAAGGTTTTGGTATTGCTCTACGTAAGCAAGACAAAGATCTGACTAAGCAATTAGATGCGGCAATCCTTTCACTACGTGAAAAAGGCATCTACCAAGATATCGCGGCTAAATACTTCAACTACGACGTATACGGTCAGTAATCTTTAGCGTCAATTCTTAAGGGAGAGGTTCTCCTCTCCCTGTCTTACCAACTTTTTCGCAGTTCTGTTGGAATCCATTATGTTTGATTTACAAGGATATGAAGCGTCGATCCTGAAAGGGGCGGTGCTCACAATCGAAGTTGCCTTGCTGTCGCTAATTTTAGCTATGGTTCTTGGTATGCTAGGTGCCTTAGCAAAACTCGCGCCTTATCGCTGGGCTCGTGCTATTGCAACCCTCTACACAACCGTCATTCGAGGCATTCCCGATCTCGTACTGATGATGCTGATTTTCTTTGGTGGACAAATCCTTTTAAACAACAGTTTGTATTCCATCAACGAGTGGCTCAACGAGTGGTTTGCATCCAGTGATCCTAACCACGAATGGACCTCTTACCTACCTGATTATATTGATGTCAGCCCATTTGTTGCTGGTGTCTTAACCATAGGTTTTATTTTCGGTGCCTATATGGCAGAAACGTTCCGTGGTGCGATCATGGCTGTCGACAGCGGTGAGATGGAAGCGGCAAAAGCTTATGGTATGAGCCCTGTAAAGGCGTTTCACCGCATACTGCTACCGCAGATGATTCGTCACGCATTACCGGGTTTTGGGAATAACTGGCTGGTATTACTTAAAACCACTGCGCTGGTTTCGATTATTGGCCTAGAAGATATGGTACGTGTTAGTGCACTGGCGGCGGGTTCAACCAAAATGCCATTCACTTTCTACATGACTGTGGCGATTATCTTCTTATTCTTCACCAGTGTTTCAACGGGCTTACTTAAGCTGGTTGAACGTAAATTCAGTATCCACGCGAGGTAGTTATGGACTTTTCATTGATAATTGAAAGCCTGCCGATTTACCTTGGTGGTTTATGGACAACGGCTTGGATGGTTTGCGTTGCTTTGATCATTGGCTTATTCGTCGCCATACCATTAGCTATCGCTCGTAACAGCCCAAATATGCTGATTAACGCTCCTGCTTGGTCGTTCATCTATTTCTTCCGTGGTACGCCATTATTGGTGCAGTTGTACCTGATTTACTACGGAATGGATCAGTTCTTCCCTGTAAAAGATACACTATGGGAAAATGCATGGTTTTGTGCTTTGGTGGCATTCATCCTTAACACATCGGCATACACAGCTGAAATCATTCGCGGTGCGATTAACGGCTTACCAAAAGGTGAAGTTGAAGCAGCAAAAGCGTATGGCATGAGCACACCTAAGACATACCGACGTATCATTCTGCCAAGTGCATTACGTCGTGCATTACCGGCTTACAGTAACGAAGTTATCTTTATGCTTCACGGCTCAGCCGTTGCAGGTATTGTGACGATTATGGATCTAACGGGTGCAGCTCGTTTGGTTAACTCTCGCTACTATGCTCCGTTTGAATCTTTCCTAACAGCAGGTCTGTTTTACATGGGGTTGACGTTTATCATCATTGCGATTTTCAAATTCGCAGAGAAACGTTTCTTAGCTTACTTAAGACCACTTAGCTAATTACACATCATAATTAACAAAACGGCGCTTCTATAGCGCCGTTTTTTATGAGCAGATTCTGTTGCTGTTGATTACTTAAACGTTGACCAAATTGGCGCGTGGTCAGACGGCTTTTCGATGCCACGCAGTTCGTAATCGATGCCTGCTTCAGTACACTTATCAGCAAGCTTCTGAGTCGCAAGTACTACATCAATTCGTAGGCCGCGGTTGTCCACGAAACCTTTCGAGCGGTAGTCAAACCACGAGTATTGGTCGTTTACTTCAGGGTGCAGTAAGCGGAAGCTATCCACAAAACCCCAATCCATCAGTGTTTTCAACCATTCTCGCTCTTCTGGTTGGAAAGAGCACTTACCTGTTTTCAACCAACGTTTCGCATTAGGTTCACCGATGCCGATGTCTGCGTCGATAGGGCTGATATTAATGTCGCCCATCACAATGACTTGTTCGTCTTTGTTGTGGTAGTCATTTAGGTAAGTCATCAAGTCTTTGTAGAACTGGCGTTTGTACGGGTATTTTGTTTCATGCTTGATGTTATCCCCTTGAGGGAAGTAGCCATTTAGCACGGTAACCTTTTCACCATTTTCATCTTCAAACGTCGCCATGATCATGCGTTTTTGATGGTCTTCATTATCTGTTGGGAAACCCTTCTGCACAGAAATAGGCTCTTGCTTACACAACATTGCCACACCGTAGTGGGCTTTTTGACCGTGGAAGTAAACCTTATAGCCCATTGCTTCAACATCAGCAATTGGGAAGGCTTCATCGTGCACTTTTATCTCTTGCAGACCAATCACGTCGGGTTGGTGTTTGTCGATAATAGCTTGCAGTTGGTGAAGGCGGGCTCTAAGACCGTTGATGTTGAAGCTAATTACTTTCATTTGTTTTTATACCTCTCGTAAACCTTTGTCACTGCTTGTTTTTAAAGGTTTTTGATTTGGTGGATTTCATGGTTCATCGTATTTAACCATGCTTAATAATTTCTGTCGCCACTTTGTAGAGACAAAATGGCGACATTAAATGATGTGAATACTTACAGTTACGTAGAATCTATTGAGTCTTAAGTAAATCCAAAAAGAACGCGTATTCAAGTGCGTCTTCTTTTAATCGTTTAAATCGGCCAGAAGCGCCACCGTGACCGGCTTCCATATCGGTTTTGAACAGCAATACGTTGTTGTCTGTTTTCATTTCACGCAGCTTCGCAACCCATTTCATTGGCTCAAAGTACTGCACCTGTGAGTCATGCAGGCCTGTCGTTACCAACATGTTCGGGTAGTTTTGTACCTTAATGTTGTCGTACGGTGAGTACCCCAGCATGTAATCGTAGTAGGCTTTATCGTTCGGGTTACCCCATTCGTCATACTCATTGGTGGTTAGAGGGATCGATTCATCGAGCATGGTTGTCACAATGTCTACAAACGGAACATGTGCACCAATACCACGGTACAGTTCTGGTGCTTGGTTGATGATTGCTCCCATCAATAGACCGCCAGCAGACCCCCCAACGGCGAACACTTTATCTTTCGCGCCGTAGCCTTCTTCAACAAGCTCTTTGGTTACATCAATAAAGTCGTTGAACGTGTTTTGTTTGGTCAGTTTTTTGCCATCTTCATACCAAGGGCGACCAAGCATTTCTGAACCGCGGACATGTGCGATGGCATAAACAAAACCTCTATCCAGTAGGCTTAGGCGAGTTGAGCTGAAGGTAGGTTCAATCGTAGAGCCGTAAGACCCATAGCCGTATTGGTAGATTGGGTTAGTGCCGTCTTTCTTAAATAAGTCTTTACGATAAACCAAAGAGACAGGAACTTGCTTACCATCGCGAGCCGTAATCATGATTCGCTCTGATTGGTAGTTATCCGCTTCGAAATCACCTAATACGGGTGTTTGCTTCATGAGTTCGGATTCACCTGTACTTAGGTCGAAATCATAGTAAGTACCTGGCGTGGTTAAGCTGCTGTAATAGATACGAACTTTTGCGTTATCTAATTCATAGTTACTCGTTAGGTAAGCGGCAAATGCGGTGTCGTTAAATTCAAGTGGAAACTCGTGGCCTGTTGAGAGTTGGCGAACTTTCACTGTAGACAAGCCATCCGCGCGTTGCTCGTAGACAAGATGGTCATCAAACAACTCGAAATCTACAAGCTGAGTATTATCGTCCGCTGGGATGACATCGACCCATTTTGAGCGATCATGCATCTCTTCGGTTGTGACTTTCATTAAACGGAAGTTGACCGCTTGGTAGTTGGTGTAGATGTAATACAAATCACCTAGCTTAGCGATGCTGTACTCTATGCCGCTCTCTTTTGGGTAGAAAGCCTCAGCTGTAGCCTTTGGGTTGTTGGCATCGATGACTGAGACACCGCTGGTTTCTGTGCTCGAATGCCAAATGTAGACCTGTTCTCCATCTTTGCTTTTACTCAAAGAGGTGTAGTAAGCGCTATCGGCTTCTTCGTAGATTAACTGATCGCTTGCCTGAGCTGTGCCTAACACGTGGCGGTAAACTTGATAACCCAGCAATGTTTGTGGATTTTTTTTGATGTAGTAGAAGGCTTGGTTGTCGTTTTGCCACGCGATAGCACTTGAAGCGCCTTCAATTTCATCTTTTAGGTATTCACCTGTTGTGAGGTCTTTGATCTTGATGGTGTAAATGCGGCGGCTTAGCGTATCTTCGCCATAGGCCAACAAGTTTTCGTCTGGGCTGATCGTTAAGCCACCAATACTGAAGAATTCATGCTCTTTTGCTAGCTCGTTTACATCTAAGATGACTTGCTTGTCTGTGCCTAAAAAGTTTTTTTCACGCAGGTGAACTGGGTATTCGTTGTCGCCTGTGACCTTATTCGAGTAGTAGTAACTGCCTTTGCGAACCGGTACCGAATTGTCGTCTTTCGCGATTCGGCCTTTAATCTCTTCAAATAATTGTTTTTGCGCTGCTTCTGTATGTTTCAACACCGTATCTGCGTACTGATTCTCTTGCTCAAGTTGTTGCAATATCTCTGGATCTTGGCGTGCATCATCGCGCATCCAATAGTAATCATCGATTCGGGTTTCACCATGAATCGTCATTGCGTGAGGGACTTTCTTAGCAACGGGTGCTTGGGTTTGCTGAGCGACGAGCTGTGATTGAGAGTAGTGGTTCATGGTTGAGATTCCTTGATTGCTGCATCCGGCGACAAGCGCTATTGATACGGCTAATGTGGTTAAAGCGATACGCATCTGTATATCCTTAGTGTGTACCTTACTCGTTTTAATGCCAGCATCCTTTGTTGTGAGAGTTCAGGTACGTTGGTGTTCTTCCAGTGATATTATTTATAATTGGATTCTGGATATGCACCTTCATCGTAAGTGTCTGTTATTGTTTTCAAAAAATCAAAGCAATGTTAAATGAAATTACTGATACGTGAGAGTGGAAGGAATAAATGTGCAACAAAAAGGGACACACTTTTCAGTATGTCCCTTTCCTTTGTTTAGCAAGATTCGAGTTTTACGTTAAATAGCCAATGGCATTTCGTTTGAGTGGTCAGGTTTACGATTAACCCAACGTAAACCAAGCATAGCGATGAATGACATAGCAATCATCAGGCAACCGAGTGGCAGTTGGTCTTGAGCTGGGAAGAACGATGCCAATAGTGTTGCGATGCCAGCACCTAGGTTTTGCATACCACCTAAAATCGCACCTCCAGTACCAGCGTGGTACGGGAATGGCGAAAGTGCCCCTGTTGTTGCTGCTGGGAATAATATGCCAGCGCCCAAGAAGTAAATTGTGGCACCGCCAATCAAAGTTAATGCTGTTGTTTGACCAAACAGACCCGGTATCAATACCACTGTTGAGCCTACCAATATCGCAACCAGACCAACATTCAATGCACGGCGCTCAGAGCGACGTTGTGCGATGTAACTAGATAAGCCTGCACCGACTAAGTAACCTGGAATAGGCAAGACAAACAGCAAGCTTACTGTGGTTGCCGGTAAGCCAAGTACGCCACCAAGCAACACACCTGCCGCTGCTTCAAATACGGCTACACCAGCAAAGGTTGCGACTAATACCAATAAGAAACCTTGGAAACGTTTATCAGACAGAACGAACTTGTAGCTGTTGGCAACCGATTCATGCTTGCGTCGTTCTTTCGGCAGTGTTTCCATCATGCTCGTCATCATAGTGATCACAACAGCAATACCAAACAGCGCAAGGAATAAGTAGCTAGAACGCCAGCCGAAAACTTCTGTTAGGTAACCACCCAGTACAGGAGCCATCAATGGTGAGAAAATCACACACATGCTAATCAAGCTGTTTGCACGGTGCAGCTCTGCGCCTTCAAAACAGTCGCGAGTCAATGTACGAGACATCGCACCACCACAACCGATGCCCAAACCTTGGATAAAGCTGCCCGCTAAGAACCATTCATATTCGTGAGCGAACAATGCTACCAAAGTACCGATGATGTAGATGATCAAACCAATCACGATGATCGGTTTACGACCTAGGCGATCTGAAAGTGGGCCGTAAACAAATTGCGACAGACCATAAGGGATCAAGTAACACGCCATCACTGCCTGCAGCGAAGATGCCGAAACTAAGAACTCACCTGCCATATGACCGATAGAAGGCACGTACATCGTTTGAGTCATTTGACCTACGGCAGTCAGAATAGCGATTAAAAAGGTAAGTTTCGCTAATGGAAACGAGGCGGACATTTGCGTATCTCTCCAAAAATTAAGACGTAAAAAGCCTTAGCGCTCCATTAAAGGAGAGCCAAATGAATAAAGTGTTCAGGGAATCTAGGCGCGAGATATTAGATCTTGATTGCGGGCTTAGCAATCAAAAAGTGTGAAGTTGAGCAAGATAAAAATCTATAACTTGGATTATAAAAACTAATCCGAAGTTACTGAATTTTAAAGAGGGAGAGGGTGGAGTGGGCTTCCTTTAAATATCGATGTTCTGGCTATGTCCAAAGCGCTAAAACCTAAGCAACACAGCTAATGATTATATGAGTACATCATTTGAAATCACAGAAAAAAGGAAGAAAACACGCTCTATTAACATTTGTATAAACTTTCGTTTTATATGTAAGCAATTTGTGCTGTAATTATCCGCTAAGCTATTCGTCTAACTCATTTACATTGTGTACAGCAATTCGTTGTCGATGTGATAGTTATGGTTATGGAAGTCTTTTGGCTTAAATAAGGATATTAAATGCGCTCTCTATCGGTACAGTGGAAAATAACCCTCTTAGCAGGTTGTTGTTTAATCATTACGTCACTGTCTCTTATTGGTTTCTCGATCTACAACGCGACGAGCAATCAACAAGTCATCAAATCTCAAAGTTCAGAATCAGTTATCAATAAAACTCAGCAGTTGCTGGCGTCTGTTTCTCAGCTAAACGCTCAAGAAACTCAACGTTATGTAGACGAAGCTATTTACCGCGCAGAGATGCTTGCGGCCAGTGCTCAGTTTCTAAAAAACAATGCAGACGAAAACTTTACACCAAGTGAAGAGCTTCGTACCGCCTTGGATGAAATGGTTCGTCGCTCGGTTTTAAACTTCGACTCTATTCAAGGAGCGTATCTAGTTTTCAAGCCTGACTTGCTCGATAGTGAAGATGCGAATTATGTCGATGCTGATTATGTTGGTTCTAACGAAAAAGGTCGTTTTGCTCCTTACTGGAAGGTGGCAGATAACGGTGAAAATGTTCTAGCGAACGTTCTTTCAGAATCTATCTTGAATGATGACAGCAATAGCGAACGTTTTTACTGTCCTTTGTCTTCAGGGCAAACGTGTATTAGTACGCCGAGAGTCGTGAACAGCGGTGGTGTAGCACTACTTACGTCCTCTATTTCAGTCCCTATTTTGGTTGACGACGTTGCTATTGGTTTTCTTGGTATTGATCTAAGACTTGATGGTTTAACCAGTGTGATTACTCAATCTGACCAGAGCTTGTTTAACGGTGCGGGTAAAGCTTACGTGGTTAGTCTAGATGGTTCGGTCATCGCTTCTGATGATTCAAGCATTGCAGTCGGTTCAACTTTCCAAAGTGGCAATACAAACAGTGATTTAATGACCGACTTTATCTTTGGTGGTGAAGTGACAACGCAATGGAGCGAGAACGGTGAGTGGTTACTTGCCTTTGCACCTGTTGTTGCAGCTAACCAAACTTGGGGGGTGTTGTTTGAGATCCCAAGAGATAGTGTCGTCGCTGACGCAAATAAATTGGATTCCATCATTAGCACTAAGCTAAGTGAAGGCATCAAAACAGAAGTGATCGCCGGTACAGTGTTTATTATCTTTGGCTTAGCCATTATCGCATTTGCTTCCCTTTCAATTGTGAAGCCTATTCGACAAGTGGTTGAGCGACTTAATGATATTGCTTCTGGTGAAGGTGATTTGACCCAACGTTTGGAAGTGAAATCTCAAGACGAAATTGGTCAGCTATCCAAAGGGTTCAACTTATTCTTAGACAAGCTACAACACACGATCAAAGAAGTGATTCACACCACTGAGCAAGTGGCGAGCACGACAAGCCAGGCTAAAGCATCGGCATCAAGCACTCGAGAAAGCAGTGAATCTCAATTTAAAGAAGTGGATCTTGTGGCGACAGCGGCAGAAGAGATGACTCAAACTGCGGGCTTAGTGGTACAAAACGCAGAAGTGGCCGTTGATGCTGCTTGTGAAGCGAATCGTTCTGCTCAACAAGGGCAACAAGTCATCGAACTTTCAGCCGGTGAAATGAGAAAGCTGGTTGAGCGTATGTCGAGTGCTGTTCCTATTGTTGAAGAATTGGCAAAAAATAACGGAAACATCACCGAGATCTTAAGTGTGATTGAAGGGATCTCTGAGCAAACTAACTTACTGGCATTGAACGCGGCGATTGAAGCGGCTCGTGCTGGCGAACAAGGTCGAGGTTTTGCTGTTGTTGCGGATGAGGTAAGAAACCTCGCAAGTCGCACCCAGTCATCGGTTGGTGAGATCAGAGCGGTGATCGACAAGGTTCATGCTGGAACTCAAGATGTCGTTGAAGCAATACAAGAAGGCAATATCCTAGCTAACGATACAGCACTACACGTTCAGAAAGCAGTTGAAGATCTGGGGTCGATCTTTACTTCTATTGAGGCGATCAGTGATATGAACAGTCAGATCGTTCGAGCAGCCGAAGAGCAACAATCGGTTTCCGGTGAAGTAAATCAAAGCGTGGTTAATATTCGCGATTTGAGTGCGAAGATCTTGGAGCAAGCCGCGGCTTCTGAGCAAGTCGGCAATGAAATTGACCAACTGTCTCAACAACAACAGAAGTTGGTCAATCAGTTCAAGGTATAAGCATTAAGCCTTAACCAGTTCTTGAATAGAAAAAGGGACAAATGAAGATTTCATTTGTCCCTTTTAAATTGTTTCTTTAGAGGCTAGTCAATAACCAGCGGTTGACGCTGCTTACTCTTCGATAAACCAGTAGCCTTTGTTGACCAATTCAGTCACGACAGTTACGCCCGAAGGAGACAGAGCAGTAGCTGAAGTGATCACCGATTCATCGCAAAGTATGTTGAGTAACGAAGAATCCGCTTCATCAACCTTAACCACTTCGCCATTGATGTAAGCAGTGTTGCTTTCATTTTCGTGGTAGAGCGCCTTTAAGCCTGATACTCGGTGAATCTCACCTTCAGACTCTAAGTGTTGAGCGATCTCTTCTTGAGTCCATAGTGGCTCTGGAGCAACGATATCAAGCTGGTGGCGTGATTGGCTTAGCAGACAACCCATGAATTCACTGATGGTTTCAGGTTGCTCTAGTGCAGATTTCAACATGCCTGTGAGATTACTTAAATCCGATGAACGAATTTTTCCGTAGCCTTCTTGCATTTTGAATTCTGGATCGTGCAGGTGTACGTCACCCATATCATGAGCAAGCACAAAATCGGCAAAGTTGCTGATCAGTTCTTGTTCTTTAGGCGAGCGGTAGCCAATAGAGTAGCTCATTGACGGCTCTAACGTGCTCCCTTCATGTGGGAAACCTGGTGGGATATAAAGGATATCGCCCGGCTCTAAAGTTTCATCAATGATTGGGTCAAAACCTTCAATTTGACGAAGTGCAGACGCTTGAACAGTCTCTTTGTATTGGCCAACATCTTTAGCGCCAACCTTCCATTGACGTTTGCCTTGACCTTGAATGATGAAGACATCGTATTGATCAATATGTGGGCCTACGCCGCCTTCAGGTGCTGAGTAGCAGATCATGAGATCGTCGAATAACCAGTTTGGTAACGCTTGGAACGCCTCAGTCAGCTGATTTGCGCCTTGGTGCCAGTGGTTCGCTGCTTGAACGATCAGTTGCCAATGAGTTTCGGTTAATTCGCCAAACTTTTCTTCAGAGAATGGGCCGTGTTCTGCAGTCCACTGATTGTCGAGGTTAGAGACAAAGCGAGAATCCACTTCTTCTTCCATCGATAAACCAGCAAGTTCTTCCGGCGAAATTGGGTCGACGAAGTTTTGGAAGCCACCCTTTAAGATGGTTGGTTTTTTATGCCAGTAGTTTTCAAGAAACTCGGGCATAGAAAAGCTGAGTTGGTACATGTGAATCCTGTATATTTTTATGCTAGATGCTAGATGCTAGATGCTAGTTTGGCTTGTAAATCTTGCTGGACAATTTTGATTGCTTCTAACGCGACTTTTGGATCGATTTCGTTGCTTTCGAGCAGATAGATCAGGTCGACAGCTAACTTAACTTCTTCTGGTGCGTTATCCAGTGGTGATGGTGTGTTATCAGTGTTCATTTCGCTTGGGGTTCTCTAAGTTAATCAGTCTCTCAATATTTTTCATTGAGTCTTCACAGCGTTCTAATCGCTCTTTTGCTAACTGCCAAGCCTCTTCCGCTTTTTTCTTACTGTGGCGAGGCGCAGAATCAAACGTTAACTTTCGTACTCGTACTAAATCGACCAATCGCTTTTGCCAGTCTTGGTGCTGGGCGAGTTCGTTGTATAGGTCGTTCAGGGTTTTCCCTGACTTGCTTTTTCGGTCCAAGCGTAAATCGTGGTTGGCTAACTCTCTTTGGATTGCTGCAATCTGATTGGTCAGCTTTTCTGTCAGGTAGTTGGCTCTGGACGCGGTCAGTTGATTTGAGGTTTGTTCACGTACAATGGTGCGGTACGTTGCCTGAGTTTCAAGTGCATAGGGAAGCAAAACAGAGGCGCCGCATTTAAATAAGGCTCGGTCAAACAAGGCTTGATGATAAGCCCCTCGAGATTTGTCAACCTGCGAGCAATGGCCAATCAAGGTATCAATAACACTTTTTAGCTTTGAAAATTGATTCATTTCACTTCCCGTTGGCTACTGCCTATAAGTTCACAAACCAAGCTTCGTATGCCAGTTTAATTGCAAGTACGCTTACAACTGTAACAAACACAGGTCTTATAAATGTAGCACCGAACCGAATAGCAGAGTGAGCGCCAACAAATGCACCGGCCATCAAACAAAGGCCCATGGTTAAACCTAGAACCCAATCAATATGACCAAGAATCGCGAAGGTCACCAAAGAGGTAAAGTTACTGGTAAAGTTCATGGCTTTGGATAGACCAGAGGCAAGTAAGATGTTTAAGCGATAAAGCGCCATAGAGCTTACCGTCCAAAACGCGCCAGTTCCTGGGCCAGCAACCCCATCATAAAAGCCAAGAATGAATCCTTGGTACTTTTGTTTTCTCTTAAGCACAGGGCATGGCTTAGGAGACACATTATGGCTCACATCTGGAGTCTTATGAAAAATGGTATAGACCGCTGCGGCAAGAATGACTAACGGCAATACCTTCTCTAACCACTCGGTGCTAATGGCATCAACAGTGAGTGTGCCGATGGTCGCACCTATTAAAGTAGATATGAATGCATTGACCCAACACTCAGGCTTGAACAGCTTTTTACGGTAGTAAGTGAATGCAGCTGTAGATGAAGCAAACGTTGCGGCCAGCTTATTAGTTCCGAGTGCAATGTGTGGCGGCAGGCCAAGCGATAGCAAAGCTGGAACGGTTAACATCCCTCCGCCACCTGCGACAGCATCAATAAAGCCTGCTGCAAATGCAACCAGAGCAAGTATGACCAACATGGTTGGCTCAATCATTTCCATAAATAGCTAGTGTTCTCGTTATCGGCTGATAGGGCAGCCACATGAAAAATCTATGGATTAGTCATGTTGGGTTGTGAATGCAAGGGCCTAGCGATGAAGGTCCATAACTACCTCAAGGGCAGGGGATATTAGTATTTTATTGTTCTTTTAAAAGGCGGTAGTGAATCGAGTAGGGACTTTCCGTATCGCTTCGTTACTATGCGTCTATCAAGGATCGTGACTTTACCAGAATCTCTTTCCTTACGCAGTAGTCTACCCACAGATTGAATAAGCTTTTTACTCGCATCTGGAACAGTAATCTGCATAAAAGGGTTACCACCGCGTGATTCAATATATTCTGAATGTGCTTGCTCTACGGGAGAGGTAGGAACACCAAAAGGAATCTTGGTAATAACGAGGTTTTCAAGAAGCTCACCCGGTAGATCAAGACCTTCAGAAAAGCTGCCAGTTCCAAAAAGAACGCTGGTTTTACCTTGGTCTATTAGCTTTTTATGTTTTTTTAGAATTTCACTTCGTGAAGTATCGCCTTGAACCTGCAATGCCCACGACTTTTTAACGAAATCTGTTGTTAAAGCCTCTGCAACTTTGTTCATTTGCCAGTAAGAAGAGAATAGAACGAGATTGGCTTTTTTGTCTTCTATTACCTTAGGCAAAATTTCAATAAGATATTCGGTAAACTGAGGTGCTTGTGGTTCGTACTTCATTGCCGGAACGATCAGCTCAGCTTGATTCTGGTAATCAAACGGTGATGCCAAAGCCAAAAACTGTACGCCATCTTCTGCTTTTTGGCTGATACCGGCTTGATGACAGAAAAAGCTGAAAGAGTTGAGCGCCCTCATGGTCGCAGATACTAATACGGCACCCACACAGCGGCTCCAGATTTGTTGATCCAGTTGCCAGCCTACCTCTAGTGGCGAAACATTCACAACGAAATCGCCTTCGCTTTCTTTATTCAGTTCGAGCCAACGAGCCAAAGGAGCGCCTTTTTCTCTCTTCGGTTCAGCCATTAAGCGCCAAACTTGAGCAAGGTTCTCTGTTCTTTGTATATAGAAGCCAATTTCTGCCAGTGCCGGCTCTGCAAGTTTTGCTGAAAGCTCGCCGTCTTTAACTCGTTCTGCAATTAGGTCTGCAATCTTCGCAACGGCTTGGCTCGCCTTTTGCGTGAGCTGCTTGAGATCTTTAGATTCATTCTCAAGCCACTCTGGTAAGTCGCCATGTTCGAAGCGATACAAGCCGTCTTCAAAGTGGTTAGCGTCAAACTGTTTACTCATTTGAGTCAGGGTAGGGATCAGCTGTTGCACTGAGTCTTGCAGCTCATTTCGAAATCGATGGACACGTTTCTCGTCAGCGAGACCTGAAAGCTTAGTGATTGATTGATTCAAACGCTCCAACCACGATGCTGCGCCTTTTAAGCTCGCAGCCGCAGAAGAGTGATCTCTGGCTACATGCGGTAAATGGTGAGCTTCATCGAATATATAGATGCTATTTTCTGGTTCAGGCAGTATCACGCCGCCGCCTAAGTCTGCATCAGCCATCACTAAACTGTGATTGGCGATAATCACGTCTGCTTTATCTAGCTCTGAGCGAGCTTTCTGGAAAGGGCAGTCTCTATGCGTAGGCATACTGTTGTTACAGCTGTGCTTATCGCTGACAATCATCTGCCAAATCATGTTGTCGATGGGTTTTGGCCACGAATCACGGTCACCATCCCATTTACCTTGGGTTAGGCTACGATACATGGTTTGAAGTTGGTCGATATCCTTCTTCTTTGGCTTAGATTCGAACATGGCCATTTGTCCGCCATCAACCCCGCAGGCAGCGGCTAGCTTTTCGGAACAACAATAACGCTGTCTGCCCTTCGCTAATATGAAAGAAAACTCTCGATCAGTCAGTCTTCTATATAGAGGGAGATCTTTATTGACGAGCTGTTCTTGTAGCGCAACCGTCGCCGTTGATATGACTATTTTTCGGTTATTGAGCACAGCGACAGGAATAGTTGCCATTAAATAAGCCAGTGATTTCCCGATCCCGGTTCCCGCTTCTGCAACAATCATGCGATTACTTTTGTGGTATTGACCACAAAGTGTCTTCGCTATTTCGGCAACAAGGTAATTTTGAGCACGTCGAGGTACAAAGTTGTCCAACTGATCTTGGAGGTTTTGATAACTGGTGCGAATAGATTTTTGAATTTTAGTAGTTAGCATACTGTGACCTACGTAACGGAGCGAGGATAGTAGCACATATCACTAGTCGGTACATTTACGGTGAAATAGCTTGCTTTTGAATCAAAGGTAGATCTTGTTCACAAAAAAAAACTGAACCATCAGGAACTTAACTATTTTATTTATGTTGCGAAATATAAATATTAAAAAAGACTTGCTTGTAGGTGTTAAATCCTGAGATGTGGCGTTTTTACAAGTTGTTTGTGGTGTTAAATGCTGTTTTGTTCTTTTTTTGGATTATTATATTTCCTAATAAAACTAAGGATAAGCTGCTCGTAAAACTATGAAAAAAAATGTAAGTAGTTGATTTTGATTGCTTTGTGTTTTTTTTAGGTTTGTTTTTAGTTTATTTGACACGCAGGATAATCTTTTGCAATCTAGACCTCGAAATTTAGTGACGGTGATTAACCAACAAAGAGTGGTAATGACCAGTCATAAAAATAAAAGGGAACCGGGCAAGGATCTCCCATTCTTAGAAAAGGCAGTGGATTTATTATGAAAAAGACTCTATTAGCACTTGCAGTTGTTGCAGCAGCAGGCTCAGTAAACGCAGCGGAAATTTATAAATCAGAAGACGGCGCAGTAGACTTTTACGGTCAACTACGTACAGAGCTTAAGTTCCTAGACGGGCAAGATGCCAAATTAGGTTCAGGTTCTTCGCGTGCTGGTGTTGACGCTCAATATAATGTATCTGATGATCTTAAAGTTCTTGGTAAAGTAGAATTTGCATTGAAAGACAGTGGCGACATGTATGTACGTAACCACATTTTTGGCTTTAGCAGCGATCAAGCGGGAACAATCAAATTTGGTAAGCAATGGACTACATCAGATGATGTATACGGCGCTGATTACTCATACTTCTTTGGTGGTTCTGCACTGCTTTACTCTACTTTGAACGAGGCTCTTCATGACTCACAAGTAAAGTACTCTTACGATTCTGACAACTTCTGGGTAAAAGCAGGATACGGATTAGCAGAAGATGACTCTAATCAAGAGCTAGCTGAACTTTACGTTGGTTTTTCTGTTGGTGACGTAAATATCCACGTTGGTGGTGGTCAAACAACTGATGATGTAGCTGGTTCTGGTTTTACAGGCCTTGAAAACACATACTACGAAGGTACTGTTGAGTACTCTAAAGATGTTCTAACAGTTGGTGCAACTGTTGCGGCATCTTCTGTTGAATCTGCTATTGATAAAGCAGACCAAACAGGTTTCTCAGTAGCTGCTACGTATGGCGTTGCTGATAAAACAACAGTATATGGTGGTTATGAGTTCGTGTCTCAAGATCACGATTTATTAGAAGATAGCAACGTTGTTTACGTTGGTGCTGAATACAAGTACGCTAGCTGGGCACGTGTCTATGCTGAGTATGGTTATGCAGACGGTAGTACTCTAGGTTTCAACGCTCAAGGTAGTGATATGGTTGTAGCGGCTCAGACTGTTGAGGGCGAAAACAATTTCGGTATCGGTGCCCGTGTTTACTGGTAATTTGATATATTGTTAGAAAAAGCCCAACATAGAGTTGGGCTTTTTTTTGCCTATTTTTTATAAGGATGGATACAATAATGCAAAGTTTCAAATATTCTTTTTTGGGGCTGTTAGTTGCTTCTACAGTAGTTGATGCCGAAGTAATATTGGATGTCCCTGAAAATGTAAATTTACTTTCAGTAAACATGAGTGTTCCTGACTTTGAACAAGGGTTGTTTTCTGCAGATAAGACAGTGCTTTTACCTGACGGTGAAAACCAAATCGTTTTTCAATATGAACCAGTATTTGATGAAAGAGATAATCAAAGGAAAGTCTACAGTTCTGTTATTATCGCTAAATTTGAGGCAAAAAACGAAGAACTTACCTTATCTATGCCTGAGTTTAAAAACTTGCGTTCTGCTCAAGAAAACATTGGAAACTTGAATTGGGAAATTAAAAATAAGCAAGGACAAGCCTTAATCAAAAATGAAGACATTTTAGCTAGTGACGGAGTTCAACTAAATAGAAGTTATTCTGAAGAAGCTACAGAATATAATAAAGTTGGTGGTGCTGCTGCTGTAACCATGAGTTATTTAGTTGTAGAAAACCAAGTTCGTCCTGCAGTTAAGGTTAATGCTACAAGTTTAGAAGAAAACACGCTAGTAAACGCTGAAGGTTTAACGGCTAACACATCAGCTCAGGTTGTAGATAAATCGGAGTCTTTGAAACAACTTAAAGCTTTGTATCTGAGCACTTCAAAAGAAGACCGTAAAGTATTCCGTAAGTGGATGATTGACCAAGAGTAATCAATTTTTATGTGTAAAAAAGCGAGATATAATAAATATCTTGCTTTTTTATATTGCTATGAGTTAAATCTCTTTCCACTCACCAGGCTGCAGCTGCCCCACATTCATATTACCCATTGAGTAACGGATAAGACGCAGGGTAGGGAAGCCGATATTGGCTGTCATTCGTCTTACCTGACGGTTACGTCCTTCAATGATTGTAATAACCAACCATGTTGTCGGTATCGCGGCTCTGAAGCGTACTGGAGGGGTTCTATCCCACACAACAGGTTCAGACATCACCTCAACCTGAGCGGGCAGTGTCATGCCGTCTTTTAGTTCGACACCTTTTCTCAATTTATCTAAATCTTCCTCAGAAGGTGCGCCTTCAACCTGTACCCAGTAAGTCTTTGGGGATTTTGAGTTTGGTTGAGTTAGCTTAGCTTGAAAAATACCATCGTTGGTCAAGACCATTAACCCTTCGCTGTCGCGGTCAAGGCGACCTGCAGCATAAACGTCTTTCACTGGAATAAAGTCCGCTAGCGTTTTTCTCCCTTCGCCATCTGTAAATTGGCTTAGAGTATCGAAAGGCTTGTTGAACAGAATTACTTTGCGATCTTCGAGCGCAACCTTAGGTTTTGCATTGGTAGGCTTGCCTTTATATCGGTGCTTGCTTGAGTGAGATTTGTTGTGCGAATTGCCAGTGTTATTCTTATCACTGCTTCGGCTTTGTCTATTACCGCTTTGTTTTAATGTTGCACCAGAACGAGCCGGTTTGTCTGAACGAGATGCGCTGCGTGAGCGAGTAGACATGTTAACTACCTTGCAAAAATGTAAACGAAGTGTGCTGAAAAGTTTTCACTGAAACGGAATTGAGCTATCATTTGCGCGCCTAAAAGACACAAAATAGAACAAGTTGATGGACTCTTAAGCCTGATTTGTTTAATTATACCTTCGTGTTTTATTATAACAACGCACTCACGGATTTGGTTCATGCTGTCATCAAGATTGTATGAAAAATAAGATAGAGTACGACTATCGAGTAAGCAGTTTTCACTCTTAGAGTGGCTTACTGGTCAATTTATAACACGCTCACTACTTTAAATGAGCTTGTAAGAACTATAGGGAAATTTCATGCCTACTGAAAAACCAACGATCATCTATACCATTACAGACGAAGCTCCGGCGCTAGCAACATACTCTCTGCTGCCTATCATTCAATCTTTTACAGCTTCTTCTGGTATTAACGTTGATACTCGCGACATTTCACTTGCAGGGCGTATTATTGCCAACTTCCCTGACTATTTGAACGAAGAGCAACGTATTGGTGATGCATTAGCAGAACTAGGTGAATTGGCTAAGACACCAGAAGCAAACATTATCAAGCTTCCAAACATCTCTGCATCTGTACCTCAGCTTCAAGCAACAATCAAAGAGCTACAGTCAAAAGGTTACGCACTTCCTAATTACCCAGAAGAAGCAAACACTGACGAAGAGAAAGCAGTAAAAGCGACTTACGACAAAATCAAAGGCAGTGCAGTAAATCCAGTATTGCGTGAAGGTAACTCGGATCGCCGCGCTCCACTTTCTGTTAAAAACTACGCGAAGAAGAACCCACACTCAATGGGTGCTTGGTCTGCAGATTCTAAGTCGCACGTTTCAAGTATGGACGACAAAGACTTCTTCGGTAGCGAAAAGTCAGTAACCATTGAAGGTGCTACAGAAGTTAGCATTGAATTCGTTGGCAAAGATGGTGCGAAGAAAACATTGAAGCCAGCTTTTGCACTGCAAGATAAAGAGATCATTGATGCGTCAGTGATGAATAAGGCCGCTTTGGTTGCATTCTTCGAAAAAGAAATCGCATCGGCTAAAGAGCAATGTGTACTGCTTTCTCTTCACTTGAAAGCGACGATGATGAAAGTATCTGACCCAGTGATCTTTGGTCACGCGGTTAAGGTTTACTACAAAGACGTATTTGCTAAACACGGTCAGCTGTTTGAAGAGCTAGGCGTTGATGTAAATAACGGCATCGGTGATGTCTACGCGAAGATTGATGCGCTTCCTCAAGAGCAGAAAGAAGCAATCGAAGCTGACCTGCAAGCGGTATACGAGACTCAGCCACCACTAGCGATGGTTGATTCGGACCGTGGCATTACTAACCTACACGTACCAAGCGATATCATTGTGGATGCATCTATGCCTGCAATGCTGCGTTCTTCTGGTCAAATGTGGGATCCAGAAGGTAAGCAAAAAGATACCAAAGCAATGATCCCAGATCGTAGCTACGCGAGCATTTACCAAGCGGTTATTGATTTCTGTAAAGAGAACGGCGCGTTCGATCCAACAACGATGGGTAGCGTACCAAACGTTGGCTTGATGGCTCAAAAAGCGGAAGAGTACGGTTCTCATGATAAGACTTTCATCCTTGAAGCTGCTGGTCAGGTTCAAGTTGTTGACGCTTCAGGCGCTGTGCTTCTTGAGCAAGACGTAGAGGAAGGCGATATCTTCCGTATGTGTCAGGTTAAAGATGCACCAATCCAAGACTGGGTTAAGCTTGCGGTAACGCGTGCTCGTGCATCGGGTGTTCCAGCGGTATTTTGGCTAGATGCGTCACGCGCACATGATGCTCAGCTTATCAAGAAAGTTGAAGCATACCTTCCTGAATACGATACCGATGGTCTTGAAATTAAGATCCTTGCTCCACTTGAAGCGACTCAATACTCACTGGTTCGTATCAAAGAAGGCCTAGATACTATTTCGGTTACTGGTAACGTATTACGTGATTACCTAACGGATTTGTTCCCGATTTTAGAGCTTGGAACATCAGCTAAGATGCTATCGATTGTTCCACTAATGAACGGTGGTGGTCTGTTTGAAACAGGTGCTGGCGGCTCTGCTCCTAAACATGTTCAACAAGTAGAGAAAGAAAACCACCTGCGTTGGGATTCTCTAGGTGAATTCTTGGCACTAGCGGCATCTCTAGAGCACCTGAGCGTAGTAACAGGTAACGCTAAAGCACAAGTTCTAGCTGATGCGCTTGATAAAGCGACGGGTGAGTTCCTTGATAACAACAAGTCTCCTTCACGTCGAGTAGGTGAGCTTGATAACCGTGGTAGTCACTACTATCTAGCGGCATACTGGGCTAAGGCGCTTGCTGAGCAAACGGCTGACGCTGATCTTGCTGCTGAGTTTGCAGGTGTGGCAAGTCAACTGGCTGAAAGTGAAGAAGCGATCGTTGCAGAGCTGAACAACGCTCAAGGTGTGGCTGGCGACTTAGGTGGTTACTACCTACTTGACGATGCATTGGTTTCAACACTAATGCGCCCAAGCTCAACGCTAAACGCGTTTATTGATGCATAGTGATTGGACTCATCGTTAGTCACTCATGAGCGTGATTTGCTAACGAGTTGCTTAGGCTGATAGCTAAGTTATAGATAAAGTCAAAACGAAAGACGCTTTAACGATAATGTTAAAGCGTCTTTTTTCTGTCTAATACTTCTTAAGACCTAGCTTAAGGGGAGTAGCTCTTCGAGCTCATTGTCCAGTGAGCAACTTTAGAGCCCCCAAAACGAAAAAAACCGCTCACGTAATCCTGTGTTACAGGTATTAAATGAGCGGTTTCAATATTCTGTTTACCTGTCAGCCGTTAATGACGACTGATGGAGGTTAACATGAGTTTGCATTCGCCTATTTTGCGGCGCTGCCTTCTACAGGAACAACGGAGCTAGCATGCGAGCCTTTAGGTCCACTTTCTACTTCATAGTCGACCTGCTGACCAGCCTTTAAGGTTCGATAACCTTCCATTTGTATTGTGGAGTAGTGCGCGAAAATATCGCCGTCTTCACCTTCTGGACAAATAAAGCCAAACCCTTTGGCATTGTTAAACCATTTTACTGTACCTGTAGCCATGCTATACATCCCTCATGCATTTTGTTACTAACGTTGTTATATCAATTGTTGTAAGTGCGATTGATATCATTCCTACCAGCTAAAGAATTTCAGCTAATAGCTTGAATCTCGTACATTGCTTACGGAAATTAACGCTACCCTGCGTAATTATTCCTTATTGTTAATTTTTGAAGCGTGTTACTGATTTTAATTCATGTTGCAAAAGTGTATTAAAAAACCTTTTAGCTCCAATGTAGCTAATGATTGAGCACAGTCAATAGTAAATTGGCATAAAAGTGATCAATTTTAATAACAAATCACATTCGAGATTAACCGCAAACTATTAACCAAATAGTAACTTAGCGGTAATCTTATCGTTAGTATCAATAGTTATGGCGTCTTTTTAATCAATCACATATGTTAATCTTGTTAATCGAGATCTTTTATTTGCAGCGATGGAAATGGTGGATTAGGCTCAGTATAGAGGAATATTTTTTGGTACTGTTTCTAGGTGCAGTTTCTTAGTACACGGTAAAGCGTGAATGTGGTAAATTTGAGTTAGGTAAACACTCACGACTTCCGAAAAATAACCCTTAGCAAAGCGATATGAGCAGAAACTTTGAATGGGCATCTCCAGGCTCAGATTTACTGGAGAAAGAAGCAACAAAAGTAAAGCCACCGGCGATGTATAACGTTGTGTTGAATAACGATGACTACACGCCCATGGACTTTGTAATCGAGATCCTAGAGCGATTCTTCTCACTAGATATCGAAAAAGCAACGGAAGTGATGCTCAAGGTTCATTATGAAGGTAAAGCTATATGCGGCACATACAGTGCTGAAATAGCGGAAACAAAGGTAGCGCAGGTCACGATGTACTCAAAGGAAAATGAGCATCCGCTACTATGTACAATGGAGCAAGTATAAATTGCTCGAACAACACTGTTGTTCCCTTAGGAGGTACTTATGCTAAATAAAGAATTAGAGACGAGTTTAAATGGCGCATTTGCTCGTGCGCGAGACAAGCGACATGAATTCATGACTGTCGAACACCTCCTACTAGCATTATTAGAAAATGATGCGGCCAAGGAAGCGCTCCAAGCTTGTCAGGCTGATCTCGATGCTCTTCGCAATGAGCTCGATATTTTTATCGATCAAACGACCCCACTTATCCCTGAAAGCGACGAAACTCGCGAAACTCAGCCTACGTTGAGCTTCCAACGAGTACTTCAACGCGCTGTTTTTCATGTTCAATCTTCAGGTCGCAGCGAAGTAACAGGTGCTAACGTACTTGTGGCTATTTTTAGTGAGCAAGAATCTCACGCGGCATATCTTCTTAAGAAAAACGACATTAGTCGCTTAGATATTGTTAACTTCATCTCACACGGTATTACCAAAGCGAGCAACGAAGGCGACAGTCCTTCATCATCCGATTCATTTGGTGGTGCAGAAAATGCTGAAGAAGCTAACTCTGAAGACCGTTTAGAAAATTTTGCTACTAACCTTAACGAAGTCGCAAAGCAGGGCAATATTGACCCACTAATCGGTCGTGACAAAGAGCTAGAACGCACTATCCAAGTTCTGTGTCGTCGTCGTAAGAACAACCCTCTGTTAGTGGGTGAAGCGGGGGTAGGTAAAACTGCCATCGCGGAAGGTCTTGCATGGCGCATCGTTGAAGGACAAGTGCCTGAAATCATTCAGAGCAGCGTAATTTATTCTCTAGATATCGGTTCACTGTTAGCCGGAACCAAATATCGTGGTGACTTTGAGAAACGTTTTAAAGCGATTCTTAAGCAACTGGAGAAAGAAGAAGACGCGATTCTGTTCATCGATGAGATCCACACCATTATCGGTGCCGGGGCTGCATCGGGTGGTCAGGTTGATGCGGCAAACTTAATTAAACCACTACTAAGCAGTGGCAAATTACGTTGCATCGGTTCAACAACGTACCAAGAGTACAGCAGTATTTTTGAGAAGGAGCGTGCTTTAGCTCGTCGCTTCCAGAAAATAGATATTATTGAACCATCGCTAGACGATACGACCAAGATCCTGATTGGCTTGAAGCCAAAATACGAAGCTCACCACGAAGTGCGCTACACCAACAAAGCGTTGCGTGCCGCTGTGGAACTGTCAGCTAAATACATTAATGAACGCCACCTTCCTGATAAGGCCATTGACGTAATCGATGAAGCGGGCGCTCGTAGTCGTTTGGCACCTGCAAGCCGTCGTAAGAAAACGGTAAGCGTGGCTGATATTGAGTCAATGGTTGCGAAAATGGCGCGTATTCCTGAAAAGTCAGTATCGTCTTCAGACAAAGATACACTCCAGAAACTGGATGAGCGCATGAAAATGTTGGTATTCGGACAAGACCCTGCAATCGATGTATTGAGTGAAGCGATTAAGCTGACCCGTGCTGGATTGGGTGCAGACAATAAACCTGTTGGTTCATTCTTGTTTGCTGGTCCTACTGGTGTCGGTAAAACAGAGGTGACTGTTCAGCTGTCTAAGTTGATGGGTATTGAGCTTCTGCGCTTTGATATGTCTGAGTACGGTGAGCGACACTCAGTGAGCCGCTTGATTGGTGCGCCTCCTGGTTATGTTGGTTACGACCAAGGTGGTTTGCTAACGGATGCCGTAATCAAGAACCCGCACTCTGTTGTGTTACTGGATGAAATCGAGAAAGCTCACCCAGATATCTTTAACTTGCTACTGCAGGTAATGGATAACGGCACGCTAACTGACAACAATGGTCGCAAAGCGGACTTCCGCAATGTGATTCTAGTGATGACGACCAACGCAGGTGTGGCTGAAACCGAGAAGAAATCGATCGGCCTGATCCAACAAGATCATGCGCCAGATGCGATGGGCGAAATCAAGAAGGTATTTACTCCTGAGTTCCGTAACCGTCTTGATAATATCATTTGGTTCAACAGCCTTGACCCAAGTGTGATTAGCCAAGTAGTTGATAAGTTCATTGTCGAGCTTCAGGTTCAACTGGACGCTCGTGGCGTGTCTTTAGAGGTTTCTGAGGATGCTCGTCACTGGTTAGCTGATAAAGGCTATGACAAGACCATGGGTGCTCGTCCAATGGGACGTGTGATTCAAGAGAAGCTTAAGAAACCACTTGCTAACGAGTTACTGTTCGGTAGCTTGGTTGATGGCGGTACGGTTAAAGTATCCCTGAAAAAAGACGAATTGGATTTCATCTATGTTGGTGCTAAAGAAGAGGTCATGCACTAACGAAGTGATTGATAAATCAAAGGCTTAAATATAAAACGCATGACTTAGGTTGTGCGTTTTTTTATGCTTGCGAGATGCGAGATGCGAGATGCGAGATGCGAGATGCGAGATGCGAGATGCGAG